>NZ_OBEL01000002.1:0-300000 GCF_900215605.1 Cohaesibacter gelatinilyticus
TCGATTTTACAGGCGTCAACACCCGTATGCTGGCACATTACGATGCCGCGATGGGAGGACGGCAACCATCCCATCTACCGACTGATGTCGGTAGGATTTTGCACGTGCCTTTCAAGGTACTGAAGTACAATATCTTCGGTAATAGCTCCGTTCGTGGTCGAAAAATATCCACGACCCCAAAAGTGCTTCCCCCAGTAGCGTCTTTTAAGCTGGGGGAATTCTCGCTGCACCTTGTGAGAAGACCGCCCCTTCATTTTGCGCATGAGATCGCTCACCGACAGGTTTGGTGGAACAGATACGAACATATGGACATGATCGAGAGAAAGTGCTCCATGGATGATTTCCACCCGGTTCTCAGAACAAACCTGTCTCAGAATCTCTCTCACACGCAATCGTATATCGCCAACCAAGACCTTGTAGCGATACTTGGTCGACCAGACCAAGTGATAACGATGGTAGAAAACGCAATGTTTGCCTTTGTCGTATTGCATGATCATACTATCCAGAAAAATGAACCTCTAATCCCATTGGGCGGTTCATTTTTCTGGATAGTATGATCACCCTCATTTCCCTGCGCTGAAGCCAGCTCGTCTGAAGACGAGGGGTTTAAACCCGAAAGTCGATACTAAAAGAGCATATCTCATTTGAGACGAAAACGCCGGTTGGTCACCAATCGGCGTTTTTTGTTAGGCAAAAGCTTGGAAAAATGGCCCCCTCTCCCTCCCTTGCGACAATTGCACTTGCACCCATGTCGGATATTGAGGATATCAGGATAACCAATTTTTGCCGCAATGGCCTGCCATAGAGCCTTAACACCGGCTTTAAGAGAAGACTTGATAGGTCTTCCAATGCCAAGGACAAGATCGACCCATGCAAAGCACACAAATCTATCTCATAACTCCCAAACATATTGATCTGGAGATTTTTCCAGCTCAATTGAGCGAGGCAATCGCCGGAGGAGGCATTGCTGCTTTGCTGATCGATTGTGATGCCAAGCTTGATACCGAATTGCAAAAAATTGCCCAGACCCTCGCTCCAATCGCCCAAGCAAAAGACATTGCAGTTGTCTTGCGTGGTGACAGTCGCATTGCAGGTCGCACCAAATGCGATGGCCTGCATATTGACGGTGATCTGGAAGCCATTTCCGAGGGAGTCGAAGACTTCTCAAACCGCTTCATGACCGGGGCAGAGGGTACCAGCAAGCGCCATGAAGCCATGCAGCGTGGCGAAAGCGGCATTGATTACATCATGTTCGGCCGCCTTGATGCACCGGAAGAAGATGAGACTTATGCTCAACCCTTTGAAATGGCAGATTGGTGGTCAAGCTTGTTTGAAGTTCCAGCTGTAATCGTGTCTGGCTCGTCCATGAACAATTGCGAGCAAGCTGCCAAGGCTGGCATAGAATTCATCGCCCTGCGCTCTGCAATCTGGAACCATGAACAAGGCCCTCGCCTTGCTATCCAGAAAGCCAACGGCATTCTTGCGCAATACGCCATCGAAGAATAACTGAGAGATAAGGGCAAATAAGGAAGATCCATGCCAAAGCCTACCAAGACCATAGTCCGAGCAAGCAAGTATTCTCCCGCCCACCGGCACGCTGCGGGTCTGCTTGTCCTGTTACTGGTTGGCTTATCGTCTGTTCAATCTCTCTCAGCGCAGGAAGTTGGCAAGCCGACGGCACCGATCGAAATCGCCCCGACAACCAATGCAAATCCGTTCAATGTGCCCGATGAGGAAACCTCTCCTGATGCACCTTATGATGCCTTTCAACGTGGACGTTATCTGAAAGCATTTGATCTTGCCATCAAATGGGCTGGTAGAGGCGATGCAGCCAGCCAGACATTGTTGGGAGAATTATACAAAAACGGACTTGGAATACCGCAAGACATCAAAGAGGCGGTCAAATGGTTTGAATTGGCAGCCGAAAATGGTGATCGCGAAGCACAATTCGCCCTTGGCCTTGCCTACGCCCGGGGCGAAGGCGTTGGACGCGATTTGGAAAAGGCTATTCAGCTTTTTGAAAAGGCCGCCGAGCAAAATCAAAAAGATGCACAATTCAATCTTGGTTACATCTATTTGCAAGGCCAAAGCCGTCGTCAGGATCTGACCAAGGCCATGGACCTGTTCACCAAGTCGGCCCAAGCTGGTCTGGCTGATGCCCAATATGCCCTCGCGTCTATCTATCAGTCAGATTTTCTGCCGGTCCCCAATTTGGATCAGGCAAGCTATTGGATGCAAAAGGCTGCTCAAAATGGTTTCGCTGACGCACAGCTTGAGCTTGGACTGATGCTATTCAAAGGCAAAGGCGTACAAAAGAATGAGCAAGCCGCAATTTCCTGGATAGCCCAAGCCGCCAACAACGGCAATATTCTGGCACAAAATCGTCTTGCACGCATTCTGGCACGTGGTCTTGGAACCAAAGCTGATCCCGTCACAGCAGCCAAATGGTATCTGCTCTCAAGAAGGGCGGGCAAAAAAGATGATTGGTTGGAGAATTTCTACAACAATCTCTCCCCTGACCAACAGGCGAAAGCTCAGGTCCAACTGGAACAAAACAGCATCTGGTAAGCAGATCAACACAAGCAAACAATAGATTTCATCATCCGGTTATGGGATATTTCGGCACCGATCTGCCCGATTTTTCGGGGCAAGCTGGAAAAAATCCAGCGTAAGTCTTGAAAAATCCTCGAGAGTGTGGTCCTAGGGCGGTAGACTTTTTTCTGTAAGATTTTTGCACGGCCCAGAGCTCCCTCCTGACGGAGGCCTATGGCCCTGCCAGCGAGATGACATATCATGAAGATCAATGGTAACGAAATTCGCCCCGGTAACGTGATCGAACATCAGGGTACCATCTGGGTTGCGGTAAAAATCAATGCGGTGAAACCCGGCAAAGGCGGTGCATTTGCACAGGTAGAGTTCAAGAATCTCATTGACGGACGCAAACTCAACGAGCGTTTCCGCGCAACCGAAACCGTAGAGCGAATTCGTCTTGAGCAAAAAGATTTCACCTATCTCTATGAAGAAGGTGAGAATCTGGTCTTCATGGATACCGAAACCTATGAACAGCTCGAACTCAACAAGGACTTTGTTGGTGAACGCGCAGCATTCCTGCAAGACGGCATGGCCGTCGTCGTGGAACTGCATGAAGAACGCCCTATCGGCATTCAGCTTCCAGATCAGGTAACCCTGGAAGTAACCGAGACCGAACCTACCATCAAAGGCCAGACCCAGTCTTCCTCCTACAAGCCTGCAATGCTGGATAACGGCGTTCGTTGTATGGTGCCTCCATTCATCACCACTGGTGAAAAAATTGTCGTTGATACCAACGAAATCACCTATGTGCGCCGTGCCGACTAGGCTCTAACGACTTTCAATTCTTAGCCATGCGCAGCGCTCGGAGTGACGAGATGCAGCGCATGGCTTTTCCCTTTTAGACAAGGACATATACCACATGGCCCGTTCAGCCCTTCTCAACGTCATGGTCCAGGCCGCTATGAAAGCTGGCCGTCGTCTGTCTCGCGATTTTGGCGAACTGGAAAACCTGCAGGTCTCTCGCAAGGGCCCTGGTGACTTTGTTTCCAATGCCGATTATCAGGCCGAAAAAATCCTGCGCGAAGAATTGCAGAAAGGCCGCCCGAATTTCGGCTTCCTGATGGAAGAAAGCGGCGCGGAAGAAGGTTTGGACAAAAGCCATACCTGGATCGTGGATCCACTGGATGGCACCACCAACTTTCTGCATGGCATACCGATGTTTGCCATTTCCATTGCCTTGAAGCATGAAGATAAGATCATCGCCGCCGTAATCTACAACCCGGCAACCGATGATCTTTTTACCGCCGAACGTGGCCGCGGAGCTTTCCTCAATGATCGCCGCATGCGTGTCGCAAATCGTGAAGATTTCAATGATTGTGTGGTCGCAACCGGTGTACCGCATCTTGGCCGCGGCAAGCACAAGGACTATCTGGGTCAGCTTGAAGCAGTAATGGCCGATGTCTCCGGCATTCGCCGCATGGGTGCTGCTTCTCTTGATCTGGCATATGTGGCGGCAGGTCGCTTTGATGGTTATTGGGAAGAATATCTCAATGCCTGGGATATAGCGGCAGGCATCCTCATGGTCCGCGAAGCCGGTGGTTTTGTCACCGATATCAAAGGTGGTGACAAGATGCTGGAAAACGGCACCATCGTCGCGGGCAATGAGACCATCCGTAAATATATCATGCGCAACCTCAAGCGTGCGCAAGGATAACCAGAACAAACCTATTGCAAAGCAACACCAAAACCCGGCACAACCCGTTTTTGGTGTGGGTCCGACAAAATTTCAATTTTGCTGCTTCGCAACCGGTGAAAAACGAGCTATGTCTTTAAGGGTCGGATTGAGTCTCAATCCGGCCCTTTTTTCGATGCAGGCTTCGGCAAAACCGCGAAAAGTTGGACAAAGATGACTGATGTAGATCCCTACAAGCTTGCCAGCCCACAGCGTTATATGTGGCGCATGCTGATTTTTATCGGTGCAGCGGCTTTTATTCCTCTCATCCTGTATCGCCAGATCATTGAGGCTTTTTGGGCCAACCCTTTGCTGAATTCGATGATTTTCATCGTACTCGGAGTTGGCATCTTTCTGGCCTTGCGACAAGTTGTCCGACTATTTCGAGAGGTCAAATGGGTTAATAATTTTCGGCTCGGAGATCCCGGGTTGGAAGTTGCACGTCCTCCAATTTTGCTGGCCCCCATGGCAACATTGCTTGGGGATCGAGTTGGTCGCATGGCAATTGATACATCCACCATGCGTTCCATTCTCGACTCCATCGGGATGCGCCTGGATGAAGCACGTGATATCTCGCGCTACCTCACTGGCCTTTTGGTTTTTCTTGGCTTGCTCGGCACATTCTGGGGCCTCTTGCAAACAGTAAGTTCAGTTGGCGACGTCATTCGCTCTCTCTCGGTTGCCTCCAACGATGTGGGTGTCGTGTTCGAGGATCTGAAAGCCGGTCTTGAAGCCCCTTTGCAGGGCATGGGCACAGCCTTCTCATCCTCTCTGTTTGGTCTTTCTGGTTCCCTTGTCCTCGGTTTTCTGGATCTGCAAGCAGGCCAGGCCCAAACCCGGTTCTACACCAATCTCGAAGATTGGCTATCCACGGTCACCGATATCCGCTCCGATGATCTGACTGATCCACTGGCAGCACGCAACAATGGAGCTGGTACAGCCACGTTGCCAAACGACCAACTGGTTCGCTCTCTGGAGCAGCTGACAGCCAAGCTCGACAATTTGCCAGCAGCTGACGCCAGCAGTGGACGCAACGCCAACAATGCCATGGCCAATCTGGCGGAAGGCATTCAGGGACTTGTGCAACATATACGCTCCGAACAGCAATTGATGCGCGACTGGGCCGACCAGCAGTCCACTCAACAGCAGGACATCAAGCAGCTTTTGGAACGTCTGGACAGTGTCCTTTCCCAATCCGACGGCCAGGAATAAGGGACAGCTTCCATGGGTTTGTCACGCAACAGACGCAATGATCCAAGGGCCGATTACTGGCCAGGATTTGTTGATGCCATGGCAACCTTGCTGTTGGTACTCATTTTCCTGCTAACCGTGTTCATGGTCGCACAATTCTTCCTCAGCCAGGAAATCTCCGGCAAGGACACAGTTCTGAACAAACTCAATAACCAGATTGCTGAACTGACCGAATTACTGGCTCTCGAGCGCGCAGGCAAGCAGGATCTGGAAGGCTCACTGCTCACCTTGCAATCCAATCTCTCCAGTACGGAAGCCTCGAGAGATCGCTTGCTCACCCAGTTGGAAGCCCAGGCCGGCGACAAGGATAGCGCCGGAGGCCAGATTGCTGCCCTGAGCAAATCTTTGGAAAGCGAAAAGGTTATCTCCCAGCGAGCTTTGGCCCAGGTGGAATTGCTCAATCAACAAATTTCTGCACTACGCCGCCAGATCGCAGCCTTGGAAGATGCTCTGGAGGCATCCGAGACACGTGATCGCGAAAGCCAGACCAAGATTGCCAGCCTCGGCAAGCGTCTCAATATCGCTCTGGCCCAGCGCGTGCAGGAGTTGAACCGCTATCGCTCGGACTTCTTTGGCCGTCTACGCGAGATCCTGTCCCAACGTTCCGATATCCGTGTGGTTGGTGACCGTTTTGTCTTCCAATCAGAAGTTCTGTTTCCTTCAGGAGCGGACAACATGAAATCTGAGGGCAAGGCCGAGCTTGATCGTCTGGCAGAGGCTATTTTGGAGCTGAGCCGCGAAATCCCTGAAGAGATCAACTGGGTTCTACGGATTGATGGTCACACCGATGCACGCCCAATCAACTCCGCACGCTTCCCATCCAACTGGGAACTGTCTACCGCGCGTGCCATTTCCGTTGTGAAGTATCTGATCTCCAAAGGCGTACCGCCAACCCGGCTGGTCGCTGCAGGTTTTGGCGAATTCCAGCCGCTTGAAGAGGGCGAGAGCGAAGAAGCTCTGCGTAAGAATCGCCGCATCGAACTGAAACTCACCCAGAGCTAACCATTGGCCTACTTTTGAGGATCAGGAGACTGTTGCAGCCTCTTCAATCCGCTCTTCATAGCCGAACTGCAAACGCGCCAGACGAGCGTAGAGACCGCCTTTGGCAATCAGGCCTTCATGATTGCCCTCTTCGATCAGGCGCCCCTGATCAAGAACCAGAATGCGGTCGGCTTTCTTCACGGTCGCCAGGCGGTGAGCAATTACCAATGTGGTGCGCCCGACCATCAATTCATTCAACGCTTCCTGCACCAGTTCTTCGCTTTCAGCATCCAGAGCTGATGTAGCCTCATCAAGCAGCAATAACGGCGCATCTTTCAGAATCGCACGAGCAATGGCCAGACGCTGTCGCTGACCACCGGAGAGCATCACACCGCGCTCGCCAACGGACGTCTCATAACCATCACCGAGATGCTGGATAAATTCATGAGCATGAGCAGCTTTGGCAGCACTTTCAATTTCCGTTCTGTCTGCTTCTTGTCGCCCCATGGCAATATTCTCAGCCACTGACATGGCAAAAACCACAGGTTCCTGCGGAACCATGGCCATGGCATGACGAAGAGAGGCCAGATCAAGGGTGCGTATCTCCTCGCCACCGATCCTGATCATGCCATCGCTCAAATCATAGAAACGCATCAGCAATTGAAAGAGAGTGGACTTGCCCGCACCAGATGGTCCGACGATAGCAACCGTCTCACCTGCCTTGATCGAAAAACTCAGATCCTTGAGGATTTCCTTTTCAGGATGGCCGGGGTAGGCAAAGCCAACATCATCGAAGTGCACATCAAGCTTCTGATCTGCTACCAAATGGCGCCCCTCAGCCGGACTCTCAATCATCACCTTTTCATCCAGCAGCTCAAACAAGCGCTCAGCGGCACCAGAAGCTTGAGAGATTTCACCCCAAACCTCGCTCATGCCACCAAGGCCAGCAGCTGCCAGCATAGAATAGAGAACAAATTGGCTAAGCGCCCCGGCAGACAAATTGCCTGCTGCTACATCCTGGGCTGCAAACCACAAAACACCGATGATGGAGGAGAAGATCACAAAGATGGCAAAGGCCGTCAACACAGCCCGTGCCTGCACCGATTTCTGCGCGGCTTCAAAGGCCTCCTCGATTCGCGCTGAGAAAAAACCTCGTGCTCTCTTTTCCTGACCAAAAGCTTGCAAGATTCGCATCGCACCTATGGCTTCAGTCGCAAAGGCAGAGCTATCCGCCAGGCGATCTTGCGCAAAACGCTGCCGTCCGCGAACCCAGCGTCCAAGAGCCACCATGGGCAGAACAATGAAAGGCAGAGCCGCCAACACCATGGCCGACATGGACGGACTGGTATATACCATCATCGCTCCGGCCCCGACAAAGAGCAGAAAGTTACGCAATGCCATGGAAGCACTTGCTCCAACCGCGGATTTGATCTGTGTGGCATCGGCGGTCAGACGGGAAATCACCTCTCCTGAACGGGCCTGATCATAGAAATGCGGGGAAAGAAGCGTCAGCTTGGAGAAAACATCAGAGCGCAGATCATTGACCACCCGCTCGCCCAGAACAATAACAAAGTAATAGCGAAGTGCGCTGCCCAACGCCAAAAAGACCACGACCAGGAGCAGCCATCCTGCATACTGATCGACAAAGCCGATATCTCCCTGACTCAAGCCCTGATCCACCAATCCCCGTACAAAGGTTGGCAAGGACAGGGTTGCACCAGAAGCAAGCAAAAGCGAGAATAGCGCCATAAGCACCAGTCTTTTATACCGCAAGGCATAAGGAGCCAACCGCATCAAGGGTTGGAAAGAGCGCGCATTGGACGCGGCTTTCTTGGTCATGAAAATTCCCGCTGGTTTGGCATAAAGCATAAATGATGGACTTAACCCCAAATGAGGCCCAACATGGTCCGGCTATACGCATTTTTCTGACTCAAGATAGGTTACAGGCTTGTATATCTCAACAGCCTGCGCTATAGGGTCCATCAAATTATTTTGCGGCTGTGCGGCGGCCTACGCCCGCAGCCGAAACTTTTGGATCAGTTCGCCCTAGTGATCACCTCTTGGAATAGAGGATACGGACGCGGCCTGAGGCCCAGTATTAAGGACATCCGACGATGAAAAAAGACATTCATCCTGAGTACCACACCATCAAAGTTGTGATGACCGATGGTACCGAATTCGAAACCCGCTCCACCTACGGTAAAGCAGGCGATACCCTGAACCTGGATATCGACCCAACCAGCCACCCAGCATGGACCGGTTCCAACAACCAGCTGCTGGACCGCGGCGGTCGCGTATCTCGCTTCAAAGACAAATTCTCTGGTTTCCTGGGTTCCTAAGTGTATTCCCGAAAAGTTGTACGACTTTTCGGACAAGAATTCATGCGAAGATGCCCCAGATTGCCATCGAGATCAAAAAAGCCCGGCTCTGCCGGGCTTTTTTCGTTTGGAAACTCGAGTTTCTAATGCTCTAATCTCAATGCCAATTCTTTGAGCTGATGCTGCGCGAAAACTTCGATGCCTGCTTGCCGCAAGGCAGCTGTCACCACACCGATCCCCTCTCGCTTTTCTCCATCATGTCTGCCGCTATAAATGCGCACACTACCACATGAGGGGCTTCCATCTGTCAGAATGGCAAATCGACATCCGGCATCCAGTGCAGCCCTCACAGCGATTCTGGCACCCGCCACAAATCCATCCGTCACATCCGCTCCAGTGACATCTTTCACACGAGCGCCGTGATCAAGAACATCTGTCCCGGCCATATTCGGCTCGATTTCAGCTGGCGGGCGTGGTGTCGGAAAACCGCCCTCAACCTCTGGGCAGATGGGAACAAGCAGGCCCTTCTCTTTCCAAAGATCCAGTAACTGGCTCTCAAGTGACAATCCACGACCGTTATAGCGAACTGGCTGTCCCAGCAGACAGGCACTAATCAGTATTTTCTGTGACATATCGCTATCCTTCAAAAGACAAACAGAACCACCAAGGGACTATTCAAAGCACTCTGCCTCTTCGCGTCCACATTCATATTGTTTCATTTTGGGAAATTGTGGCAACCAGGCTTCGCGGCGCACGGTCCAGATTTCATAGCTTGGTATAAACTGATCGGGTGCATCCAGCGAACCAAGATGCACTTCAATCTCATCATCACTGCACGCAAAGACAGATGACCCACAATTGGGGCAGAAGCTACGCCCTTTATAGTCCCGCACCTCACCTTCAATCTTCACAGCGTCTTGCCCAAAGACGGCAGCCGCATAGAACAAAGCGCCATGATGCTTTCGGCAATCAAGACAATGGCAGATACCGACCCGATATGGGAGACCCGTGGCAACATAACGGACAGCACCGCAACTGCATCCTCCTTCAAAGCGTTCCATAATACCTCTCTCCGACAAGTTTTCGCTTTCGAAGATAGATCACTTATCTGAAACAGGAAAGAACTACCGGAAAGCCGACCAAGAGCTGGGAGAAGCCTGCACGCAGACAATAAAAAAGCGCCGTGTGGCGCTTTATTTGTATTATGCAAGGATCTGTCAGCCGTGGATTAATCAGCCTTGGCAGCAAAGGCGCTGGCAATCATGCCGATCTGGTCGCTCACTGGGTTGCTGACCACAACAGGCACCTCAGTCTCTGGAGCCTTGTTATAGATCACATCATCCAGATGACGGATACGCTTTTGCAAGTGTAGGGAGCGCTCGATCAGATCGCGCAAACGCGCTGGCAATTCTTCCCAGCCCGGACCATCCTTGGCAGAACTGAGACCATGCAAACGCACTTTGTTCTTTTCCTGACCAGCCTGTTCAGCACTCATCTCGCCTTCATTGACAGCGCGCTGCAACAGCAACCAGGACGCCATCTGCATAAGACGAGTGGTCAAACGCATGGATTCGGTCGCATATGCCAGACTTGCCACACGTGGCAAATTCTTGGCCTCATCACGTCCCTCCCCATCCAGATAATCGGCAGCTTCTTCTACCAGCGCCATACCATCTCGAAACAGGGTTTTGAAACTGTCTGAATCAGCAAGTTTGGCGCCAAAAGCTACAGGATCGTCTCCTGTACGGATTTTACGCTTGTCTTTCATGTGACCTCCAACTCTCTGGTCCTGCCTAGCATGCCTTCTGTCTCATTTTCAAACAGACTATCCGCGCACACATGAATTGCGAGAATATCAAGCACAAACCATGCCAATTACCAGATTAACTCTTGACAGCTCTATTAATCGTTAATTTTAGCAGAACTCACCTGCCAAAATAAAGAGCAGCACATCCATACCCCAATCAGCCGATCAAATCTGCGCAAAAACGCTGATCATCCAGCACAAAGCCCAAATATGGTTAAGATATGACAGCAAATTGTTATACCGGGAGAGATATGTCTTGAGCCTGCAAAGCAACCAGAAGCAAGCCTTCATGCATATGAAGACAAAAAAAGAGCCGCGATAGGCGGCTCTCAGGAGTTAACAGGGAGGCGTCAAACAGAGTGACAGGAGCCACTCAATATCCATATGATATGGATAAGTTAATTTAAGCTATAAACAATTAACAAATAGTTAATAAATCAAATTTTTCAAGATAAATTTACCATTTTCTTTTACACATCAAAGACCAATAAGTAGTTGCGAAATTAATATATGAAAGCGGTAAAATTTATCAAGGCTTCTCTATTACAGAATAAACTCAAAACATTCGACTATTGAAAATACAATTTGTCGGAACACACACCCACGTCAATATATTGAGCTACGGGATCCGATAGACCCTGCACTTCTTAAGCTCAGGGCCCATTAATCAAGCGAATTCTGCGAAAACAATTTTTCTCATTGGCAAGGAGGAAAGCCGCGACAATATGGTTCATTTTCAAGGCTATCCGGCGCAGTCAATGGGCGAAAGTACCTCGCCATTCGGGTTTGCCGTGAAGTACCCATCTATCGAACCAATGACTGCAAAAAGGGCACCATCCCTATTTTGTCATTGGTTCATCAATATGAATACTTCACGTTAAACAGAATATGCAGAATTAATGGAGCCTAAACCTAAAGTTCGGACTTAATCAAACCATTTGACTGGGGCAATTTGGGTAGCATCTTTCCATATCCTTCCAGAGAAATAAGCATTCCCGCCTACAAATCCCGTGGGTCAAATTTGGATGACGCCCATTCTGCAATACTTGTCAGAGTGGCATTATCAAAGTCAATTTCCGATGAATTCAAAAAACAGACAATAAAAAGCATGCTTTAATTATATGAAGAATAAAATTAAGATACAACCATAAATAGAATTTAGTAATAACGAAGTAACTTAAGTATAAGTGATTTTTACATTAACGTATATTTAAGTACAACTATGTAAATTTTCTGAAACTTGACATAAAGGTGGCCATATGTTTCAGAATTTCAAAATTTCGACAAAGATTTTTTCCGGATTTGGAATGATCTTGTTTTTGTTGGCGGCTATCGCCTCTTTCGGTGTCTTCACACTAAGCAGCGGTAACAGTGACTTCAAACAATATCGGTCCATTGCTTTGCAAACCAACCAGGCCGGACGGATTCAGGCAAATTTGCTGGAAGCTCGCCTTGCAGTGAAAAACTTCATCATCCATGCGTCCAAGGAAAATGTTGAAACTGTAAAGACCCGTGCTGGAAGCACTCTTAAACTGAACCAAGAGTTCAGCAAAATGCCGGTTAGCGACAAAGACAAACAAGTCATAGCTGAAACTGACAAGAATCTTACCGAATATCTAAGTACATTTGAAAAAGTGACGTCTCTTCAGGACAAACGCAATGAGTTGGTTACTGGTACACTCGATGCCACAGGTCCAAAAATGGAAAAGGACCTGACCAGGATCATGCAGAGCGCATATGAGGACAATGATACATCCGCTGCTTTTCTTGCTGGAATGACACAGCGCAATTTGCTTCTGATGCGTCTCTATGCGACCAAATATCTGGTAACAAACGAAGAAGAAGCGTTCCAGAGAGTTCTGAAAGAATCCAAGGCAATGAAGGCCGCTCATCATGAGTTGTCACAATCTTTACAGAATCCCACCCGAAGGAAATTGGCCGCCGAAGTCACCAAGTTGCATGAAAAATATGATATCGCCTTCAAGCAAGTCCACGACACCATTGTATCACGCAACAACCTGATCTCCGGAACACTTGATCGCATTGGCCCAACGGTTGCCAAATCCATTGAGTCAGTCAAGTTGAGGGTCAAGGCAGAACAGGATACGATTGGTCCCAAAGCAAGCACCAATATGGAACAGGCAGTAACAACGACAATTGTCGTATCCGTCATTGGCATTGTTCTGGGTCTCATCGCTGCCCTTGTCATCGGACGCATGATTTCTCGTCCAATCCAAAACATCACAAAATCGATGTCTCAATTGGCTGAAGGCGACAAAACGGTCGAAATTCCAGGACAATCCAATAAGGATGAAATCGGTGACATGGCCTCGGCAGTTCAGGTTTTCAAGGCCAACATGATCAAGGCCGATGAACTTGCAGCACGAGAGGCCAAAGAGTTGGAACTTAGAGATGCACGAGCTCAACGGATCGAAGAGCTGACCAATCAGTTTGATACCCAGGTGGCGAGCCTTCTGCAGGATGTTTCCAGCTCCGTGTCCATGGTCGATAGCAATGCGTCGGTCATGTCAGGCCTTGCAGACGACACCAACCATCGATCGACAACAGTTGCAAGTGCGGCTGAGGAAGCATCAGTGAACACCCAAACGGTAGCAGCTTCAACCGAAGAACTTTCCGCATCAATCCATGAGATTGGCCGCCAGGTAGAGAAATCTTCCGAGATCACCTTGCATGCGGTGGAGCAAGCCAACAACACCGATCAACAGGTGCAGAAGCTCTCCGTAGCCGCTCAGAAAATCGGTGAAGTAATCGGATTGATTTCGGAAATTGCCGAACAAACCAATCTGCTTGCCTTGAATGCAACAATTGAAGCAGCCCGTGCGGGGGATGCTGGCAAAGGCTTCGCAGTCGTAGCCGCAGAGGTAAAGGAACTGGCTGATCAAACCTCCAAAGCGACGGGTGATATCAGTCAGCAGATCAATAATATTCAATCAGAAACCAACGATGCGGTCAGCTCCATCAAACAGATCACTGAAACCATCAACGAGATCAACACAATTGCATCAAGTATTTCGGCAGCTGTAGAACAGCAGAGCGCAGCAACAACCGAGATTTCAAGCAACGTGACACAAGCATCCGAGGGCGCCAGAGAAGTGACTGAAAACATCATTGAAGTGACCAAATTTGCCTCACAAACCGGCGAAGCATCCATGGATGTGAAATCAGGAGCCAAGGAACTGAATGATAAATCCAAAGCATTGAACTCAATCATCAAAACATTCCTGGACGATGTGAAAGCAAGTTAAGGGCTGCAAGACAACGGCATAAATTCTCAAGCCCCGTAAACTTGAGATAAAAATAGCCGAAACAAAGCGCAAGATGGCGAACCAGCCCATCTTGCGCTTTTATTTTGGCACGATTAATTCCCCATACTGTCTTCCATATCATCAGCAGATCGCCTCTTGATGGCCTGCCTTGGCAAAAGAAGCTCAAACGATTTCGAGCAATCACGCCATTCAATGGCAACGCCATCCGCTACACAAGCAACGAGCGCTATCATTGATACCAACTCAGCCAATCCCAAGTCACTGAAGATAAAGGCACCCTACAAAGGCTGATTGTAGCGGTAAGTCAGCTTTGCTAATGTCGCACCGATCATCATTCAATCCGACTATCTTGCGAGAAATATCGTGCCAAACAGCAAGCCTCTCCCCATTACCATGAAAGCAATTGTTGCAAACGAGCCAGGCGGGCCGGACTGCCTGAAATTGATAGAACGCCCGGTACCAGCACCTGGCGCCAGTCAAATCCTTATCAAGGTCGCCTATGCGGGCGTGAACCGCCCCGATTGCATCCAACGCTCCGGTGGCTACCCACCTCCTCCGGGAGCTTCCGATATTTTTGGCCTCGAAATCTCTGGTGAGGTTGTTCAGATCGGTGAGGATGTCAAAGATCTTAAATTGGGCGATCAGGTCACTGCACTCGTTTCCGGTGGCGGCTATGCGCAATATTGCACGGCCGATCAGGGAAGCGTACTACCTGTCCCATCGGGCATATCAATGGAGCAAGCAGCAGGCCTGCCCGAAACCTTTTTCACGGTTTGGCACAATGTGTTCCAGCGTGCCAAACTGGAGCAAGGAGAGACATTCCTGGTCCATGGGGGCAGCTCAGGCATCGGCACCACTGCCATCCAATTGGCAAAGGCGTTTGGCGCGACCGTCATCACCACCGCTGGGAATGAGGAGAAGTGCCAGATCTGTCGGGATCTGGGGGCAGATCTGGCGATCAATTACAAAGACCAGGATTGGGTAAAGGAACTGCGTAGCTGGACCAACAAGAAAGGGGCCAATGTCATTCTCGATATGGTTGGCGGAGACTATATCACCAAAAACTACATTGCCGCTGCCAATGATGGCCGCATCGTCTCCATTGCTTTCTTGCAAGGGGGCTTGGTCGAGGCCGATTTCCGTCGCCTGATGATGAAGAGACTGGTCCATACCGGCTCGACGTTACGAGCCCGGTCAGATAGTTTCAAAGCCAAAATTGCAGATGAATTGAGAGAACAGGTCTGGCCATTGCTTTCAAAAGGCATGGTCAAACCGCTTATCTACAAAACCTATCCCCTGGAGGATGCCGGCAAGGCTCATAGGTTAATGGAAAGCTCTCAACATAGTGGCAAAATCATGCTCAGGATCGATTAGGTAAAACTGATTTGCCAGATTTCAAAGAGGCCCGCAGGCCTCTTTTTTTATAATGTTCCGTGTTGGAGGCGACTTTCTATATAGCAGCAAAGGCTCATCTCATTTCTCGTAATTCTCGTAAAATTCGAACATTGCAGTAAACCAATTTTAACCCCGTTTACCAAAAGGCTCGGGGTCAAACCCATTTGGCAAGAAGTTGGTAAGGCTATTTGGCTTCAATAGCACAAAATTATCTTGTTCCGGCTGCCACCACTTCCTTTCAGGAGGAAATCACTGCGGCCATATGCCATTGATGGCGAATGATAGAAATGGAGCCCAACATGCATAGTCAGTTAGCCAGGCAACTGAAAGCAGTGCTCAAAAGTAAAATCAGCCAGATGGGGCATACGGTGCGCTCCACGTCCCATCGTTTCTATCAGGAAGAGCAAGGCGCCGTTGCAATCATCTTTGCGCTAAGCCTTCTGCCTCTCATCGTGCTGGCAGGTGCCGCAGTTGATTATTCACGTACCAGTAGCGACCGCCAGCAATTGCAAGATGCTATAGACGCCGCTGTTCTGGCCGCAGTGAACCGCATTCCGTTGCAAAATGATGACGAAATTAGAACTTTGGTGCGCAGCTATGTTCAGGCCAATGTTCCGGGCGGCACCAATGTGAATGTCAATCTGATCGAAATCGAGCGCAATCCAAACAAGATCAAGGTCTGGGCCAACGGCTCCACCAAGACTACATTCATGAAACTGGCACAAATCAACAGTATGGATTACAAGGCCAAAAGCCAGGCAGTCTCCAGTGACAAGGCTATCGAGGTGGCCATGGTTCTGGACAATTCCGGCTCCATGGGCGGCAGTCGAATAAGAGCATTGAAACAAGCTGCAACCAGCTTGGTCAATATTCTGGAAGAAAACCAGCAAAACAGCGAAGATCTGCGCATCGCACTTGTGCCCTTCAATCATCTGGTTCGCGTGGACAAAGGCAAAAAAGATGCCAGCTGGTTGGATCAGGACAGCAAATCATCCCTACATACGAATAACCAGTCTCGCAATAGGCATCTCCGGTTACCCAGGAATTCCAATCGTCTCGAACTGTTCGAGACCCTAAGAAACACGGAATGGGAAGGATGTATGGAAGCGCGCAAACATCCTTATGATGTGAATGATACAGCACCGGATTCCAGATTTGGAGACAGCTATTATTTGCCCTTCTTCTTCCCCGATGACAGGGATGGCAGGAGCCGTTCCTATATCAGTGACAGATTGTCGGGAAGCGCCAGAAGCAATCCAATAAAGGATCGCTACGGCAAATATTATAGAAAAACCCCATCTCGTTATAACCCCAACTATGGCTGTTATATCCAGAAAATTACGCCTCTGACAAAAAACATGAACACCGTGCGTGCAGACATCAACAGAATGAACGCTGGCGGATGGACCAATATTCACATGGGCACCATCTGGGGTTTGCGTGCCCTGTCTCCACAATCACCATTGACCGAAGGTGCGCCTTATTCAGACAAAGAAACCATCAAGTTTCTGATCGTCATGTCGGATGGCGCCAATACCTATAGCGGTTATTCAGCTTATGGTTATTCCAATGACGGACGCATCTCCGGTTCTGGTTCAACCACAAATGAGATGAATAAGAGAACATTGGAATCCTGTCAGACAGCAAAAACAGCCGGCGTTCAGGTATATACCGTTGCTTATGGTAATCTCGGCTCATCAACGACAAAATTGCTGCGTGATTGCGCCACCTTGCCGGAATATGCCTTCACACCAAAAAACACGGCCCAAATGATTGCCGACTTCAAGAAGATCGCGGCTGCTCTGAACAATGTCCGCATTACCGAGTAAATCTCTGTAGCAAGGCCGAATCTGATGAGGCAGGAGGAGCAATTCTCCTGCCTCAATGCTTTGAAGCCATATGGCAGTCCGGCACTTTTTTACGAAAAGGCTCAATTGCTACTCTTGTCAACAAGACAAAGCCCCGCAAACGAGAAGAAAAAACGTTTTCTTGTTTGCTTAGTGCCTTCAATCCAAGTATAGTATATCCATTCCCTGTAATTTCAGACGAATTTCCCAAGCTAGCCCGGTAAAAACCCGAGCCAAGCAACGAAGAGGATGTACCATGTCGAATGCACCCCTGATGCCGAAAGCAACAGCAGTTTGGCTGGTCGATAACACAGCCTTGTCTTTCGATCAGATCGCTGCTTTCTGCAAACTGCATCCACTGGAAGTCAAAGCCATCGCTGATGGCGAAGCGGCCCAAGGCATCAAAGGCCTTGACCCAATCATGACTGGCCAGTTGACGCGTGAGGAGCTTGAAAAAGCACAGAATGACCCAACTTACCGGGTCAAACTGGCACCGCCAAAAGTAACTGTACCGGAGCCAAAGCGTCGTGGCCCACGCTATACACCTGTTTCCAAGCGTCAGGATCGCCCAAATGCCATTCTTTGGTTGGTACGGAACCATCCTGAACTGAAAGATGCTCAGATTGTACGTCTGGTTGGCACCACCAAGCCAACCATTGAGGCCATCCGCAATCGCACCCATTGGAACAGTGCGCAGCTGACACCAATGGATCCTGTAACTCTTGGTATTTGTAAGCAGATTGATCTGGATCTGGAAGTCAAGAAGTCCGCGGCTGATGCCCCTGCCCGTCAGGAGCTGCCGGAAGATCCGACTCTTCTGTCTCCGGAAGAATCCATCAATCCTGCAGATCCGTTTGGCAACTTCAAGCCAGCCGAAGCACCACAGGAAGAACCAAATCTTCCAGATGCCGCTTCTGTCTTTGCCAATTTTTCCCCTGCCCCTCAGGAAGAAAACGAAGAATAGCTTCAAGCGATCAGGCACAAATCAAAAAGCCGGGCATCGCCCGGCTTTTTTGTGTTCATCTCACAGCGTGAAAAAGGGGACACTGGCCCCTTCTTCAATTCAATAAAGTCCTGATCCTTCGATCTTACAGGCCATGCTCTTTCAGAGCTTCACCAATTTCATCCAGAATGGCTGGATCATCAATGGTTGCTGGCATTTTATACTCTTCGTTGTCTGCAATCTTGCGCATGGTGCCACGAAGAATCTTGCCGGAGCGGGTCTTTGGCAGGCGATCAACAGTCACGGCAATCTTGAAGGCTGCAACAGGACCGATCTTCTCTCGCACCAGCCTGACCAGTTCTTTCTCGATTTCAGCAGGTGTACGATCAACACCAGACTTCAGAACCACGAAACCGGCAGGTAGCTGACCTTTGAGCTTGTCAGCAATACCAATCACGGCACATTCGGCAACATCCGGATGGGCAGAGAGCACCTCTTCCATGGCGCCGGTGGACAGACGATGACCCGCCACATTGATAATGTCATCGGTGCGAGACATGATGTAAAGATAGCCATTCTCATCCATATAGCCCGCATCACCGGTCTGGTAATAGCCAGGAAACTCTTCCAGATAGGAAGACCGGAACCGCTCATCATTCTGCCACAGGCCAGGCAGGTTGCCCGGAGCCATCGGCAACTTGATCACGATATTGCCCATATCGCCTGCAGCCACCTGATGGCCATCAGATCCAACGATCTGAACGTCATAACCAGGCATAGCGACAGTCGGAGAACCGTGAATAACAGGCAACAGCTCAATGCCAACCGGATTGGCGGCAATCGCCCAACCGGTCTCTGTCTGCCACCAGTGATCAATCACCGGCACTTTCAGCATATCTTCTGCCCACTGAACGGTATCAGGGTCAGCGCGCTCACCTGCCAGAAACAGAGTACGCAGCTTGGACAGATCATATTTGCCAATGAATTCGCCGTTCGGATCTTCTTTCTTGATCGCACGGAAAGCGGTCGGTGCAGTGAAGAGAGAGACAACATTGTGCTCATTGATCACACGCCAGAAGGTGCCTGCATCTGGCGTACCCACAGGCTTGCCTTCAAACAGGACAGTCGTCGCGCCATGCACCAGCGGCGCATAAACGATATAGGAATGGCCAACAACCCAGCCCACATCTGACGCAGCCCAGAACACTTCACCCGGTTGGATGTCATAAAGGTTCTTCATGGACCAGCTAAGCGCAACCATATGACCACCATTGTCGCGCACAACGCCTTTTGGCTGACCGGTGGTGCCAGAAGTATACAGCACATAAAGCGGATCTGTTGCAGCAACAGGCACACAAGGCACTTCGCGGCCAGCGTCAATCGCAGCAGCAACGCCCGCGCTATAATCAACGTCACGACCTTCAATCAGATCACAACTCAACTGCTCGCGCTGGAAGACAATACAAGATGTTGGCTTGTGCTCAGCCAACTCAATGGCCTCATCAAGAAGCGGCTTATAGGCAATCACGCGTCCCGGCTCGATGCCGCAAGAGGCAGAGATGATCGCCTTTGGCTTGGCATCATTGAGGCGTGTTGCAAGCTCATTCGCCGCAAAACCACCGAAGACCACGGAATGAATGGCACCGATACGCGCACAAGCCAGCATCGCGAAGGCCGCTTGTGGGATCATTGGCATATAGATGACAACGCGATCGCCTTTTTCAACGCCCTGATCCTGCAGTACAGCCGCCAGCGCCTGCACTTGAGCTTTCACGTCCCGATAAGTGAACTTGGCATTGGAGCCAGTGATCGGACTATCATAAATGATGGCATCCTGATCACCACGCTCGCCATCAGCATGGCGATCAACCGCATTGTAGCAGGTGTTACATTCCGCACCGGCAAACCAGCGACCATAAACATCCAGATCGGCATCAAAAACCTTGTCAGCAGGTTTGAACCAGTCGACCGCCTTGGCAGCCTCTCCCCAGAAGCCCTCGGGATCTTGTTTCCAGCTATTATAAACGTCTTTATATTGTGCGCTCATGCGAGGCCTCCCAAAGAAATGCAGATTTGCTCCATAAATACCGCGCCACCAGCTCGTCGTCTATTGAGCAAAAAGAGCAACTTCTGCGACAATTTATTCGACTTTTAGCCGGGGGGCCGCTAAGCAGAAGCGCATCCCCACCATTGACCCGCCAAATTCGGGGCACTTCATGCCATTGCCTGCCGACTTTTATTTCTTCGCAATTCCCGCCGTCATCCTGGTTGGCCTGTCCAAAGGTGGCTTTGCTGGTTCCATGGGCATGTTAGGCGTGCCTATTATGGCGCTCAGCCTGTCTCCGGTGCAAGCAGCCGCTATCATGCTACCCATTCTGGTGGTCATGGACATGGTCGGACTTTGGGCCTATCGCGGTAAGGCGGACTGGTCGATCTTGCAGATCATGATCCCGGCTGCTTGCCTTGGCATTGGCCTTGGCTGGTTGATGGCCGATCTATTGAGCGCTGAACTGATTCGACTGGCCGTAGGCCTGACTGCACTGGCTTTCGTATTCGATTATGCATTGGGCAAACTCAAAAAGAATGGCTCTGAACAAGAACAGCCCGAAAAAGGCTCAATCTCGGCCATTTTCTGGGGTGCCGTCTCAGGCCTGACCAGCTTTATCGCCCATGTTGGCGGCCCACCTTACCAAATCCATACGCTCTCTTTGAGACTGGACAAAATCACTTTCGTCGCCACCTCAGTTTATTTTTTCACGATCGTCAACGCCATCAAGCTTGTCCCTTATTTCGCACTTGGACAATTCTCGACCCAGAATTTGCAAACATCCCTGACCTTGCTACCCCTTGCACCAATCGCGACATTGACTGGCATCTGGCTTGTGCGTCATATCAGCCAAACTTACTTCTATCGACTTGCCTATAGCGCCATGTTCGTCATCGCTCTGAAGTTGATCTGGGATAGCGTCACAGCATGGCTCTAGTCAGTTTCACCCTTTAGCCACTTGCGCGGGCGCTCTCTTTTCGCTTCAATTATCTTTCCTTCATCCTGGGATTCATCCAGGACCAAGATCAGAATGGGTTATTCCGTTCACCTAGCTGGAAAGTGCAATCGCGATGACCAATCCCTTTGACAGCAATCTCGACAAGAATCCCGCCAATCATATCCCGTTGTCTCCGCTTACCTTTCTGGAAAGATCAGCAACGATCCATCCAGAACACACCGCATGGGTACATGGCAAAAACCGCAAGACTTATGGGGAGTTTTACAATCGCTGTCGCCAGTTTGCCTCTGCCCTTTCCAAGCGGGGCCTTGGCAAGGGAGATGTGGTCTCGGTCATGCTGCCAAACATCCCCGCCATGCTGGAAGCCCATTATGGTGTACCCATGGTAGGGGCGGTGTTGCACACCATCAACACTCGACTGGATCCCGCCATCATCGCCTTCCAGCTGGAACATGCGGAAAGCAAAATGGTAATCATCGACACCGAGTTTGCCGATGTCATGAAAGAAGCCCTGATTCTGGCAGATATCGATCCGGTCATCGTCCAATATGAAGATCCTGAATTCCCGCAGACCGGTCCGTATATTGGTGAGCTGGAATATGAAAATCTGCTAAGCGAAGGGGATCCAGATTTCGACTGGCCGGGCATTGATGATGAATGGGACGCCATAGCGCTGAACTACACTTCCGGCACCACAGGTGACCCCAAAGGCGTGGTCTATCACCATCGCGGTGCCTATCTGATGGGCTATGCCAATATCATCTCGGCCAATCTGGCCAAACACCCCGTCTATCTCTGGACATTGCCGATGTTTCACTGCAACGGCTGGTGTTTCCCCTGGTCGCTCTCTGTTGTTGCCGGCACTCATATTTGTCTACGAGCAGTCCGCGCCAAAGCCATTTTTGATATCATGGCCGATGAAGGCGTCACTCATCTCTGCGGCGCACCCATTGTCATGTCAACATTGCTCAATGCCTCTTCAGATGAAAAACGAGAGCTAACTGACACGGTAGAATTCATCACAGCCGCTGCACCACCCCCGGAATCGATTCTGGCTGGCATGGCGGATGCCGGTTTCAACGTCACTCACGTCTACGGCCTGACCGAAACCTATGGGCCTTCCGTTGTCAATGAATGGAAACAGGAATGGTCTGAACTGGATGGCGCCAATCAGGCAGCTCGCAAAGCCCGTCAGGGCGTGCGCTATCCTGCGCTCGAAGATCTGACCGTGCTGGACCCTGAAACCATGGAACCAGTACCGGCCGATGGCGAAACCATTGGCGAAGTGATGTTCCGCGGCAACATTGTCATGAAGGGTTATTTCAAGAATGCAGGAGCCACCAATCAGTCTTTCTATGATGGCTGGTTCCATTCCGGCGATCTGGGTGTCATGCATCCAGATGGATATGTTCAGCTGAAGGATCGTTCCAAGGATATCATCATTTCCGGCGGCGAGAATATTTCCTCGATTGAGGTCGAAGAAGCCCTATATAAGCATCCAGAGGTTACCGCAGCTGCAGTCGTTGCCAAACCCGATGACAAATGGGGCGAAACTCCGTGTGCCTTTGTCGAGGTTGCAGGTGATACCTCACTCAGTGAGCAGGATCTGATCACTTGGTGTCGAGATCATCTGGCACACTATAAAACACCGAAACAGATTGTCTTTGAGGAGCTTCCCAAGACCTCAACCGGCAAGATCCAGAAATTCGTTCTACGTGAGCGTGCCAAAACACTTTGAGCTTGGATTTGTAGACAGTAAAAGCCCGCATCAAACGCGGGCTTTCCCAAACCTGATCAACAAAAAAGCCACGGTCAATAACCGTGGCTTTTTTAAGCTGGAATATGAAAGACTTACTCACCTGCTTTCAGTTTTTCTATCTCATCTTTCAGCAGGAGCTTTCGCCTTTTCATATCCGCAATTTCGAGATCATCGACGGATGGGTGATTTGCCGCATCTTCAATCTCTTTGCCCAGAACCTCATGACGACGTTCCAGTTCCAGGATATGCGCTTCCAGAGCCATTTACTCCTCCATACTATCAGTTGAGATAGGTAAAGTGTGACATATCCATGACTATCTGTCGAGATCAATCACCCTCCGCACACAGCAAGCTGAACCATTATGACAGGGCCAAAATTTAATAAGTGGAAAACCCAACTGTCAATTGCATGCTTGCAAGATTATCAAAGCCATTGTATTGATTTTCATAGACTTAATGAGATCGGCGGCATCATGAACGTAGAAAATGAAGAGGAAATTCGCCACCAAATGGCAAAGCTCAAAATTGAGCATGGCGATTTGGATCTGGCTATTCAGGCTCTTGAAGAAAAAAGTGCCGGCAATCTCTTGCCTATACAGCGACTGAAGAAGAAAAAACTGGCCATCAAAGATCAAATACAGCGACTGGAAAACCAACTCTTTCCAGATATCATTGCTTGAAGATGAACTCTGTCCTTATGCTCGCATAGAGGCAGCAATAGTGCGGACACCAATCACATTTCTCGCCTTGCTCGAACGCCAAATTTTTCTATAATCGCGCCTTCTTGAAATGAGCGCCACATATAGGCATTTGCAGGATCTTTTTCATGACCGACCAAGCCACACCCGTCGCCATTATTATGGGCAGCCAATCCGATTGGCCTACCATGCGCAACGCTGCCGAAGTCCTAGATGCCCTGAATGTGGGCTATGAAGCCAAAATCATTTCTGCACACCGCACACCAGACCGCATGGCCGACTTTGCCAAGTCTGCCAAGAAGGATGGTTTCAAGGTGATCATCGCAGGTGCGGGTGGCGCCGCCCATTTGCCTGGCATGACAGCCTCCATGACCCCGCTCCCTGTTCTCGGTGTTCCAGTGCAGTCCAAGGCGCTCAGCGGTCAGGACTCGCTTCTCTCCATTGTTCAAATGCCAGCGGGTATTCCGGTTGGAACCTTGGCAATTGGTCGCGCAGGCGCAGTCAATGCAGGCCTTATGGCAGCAGCCATACTCGCCACCACCGATGATGAACTGGCAATACGATTGGATACCTGGCGTCAAAAACAATCCGATTCCATCGCGCTCGCTCCCGTCGACGAAGAATAAGGCTCGAAAATGCTCAATCCTGGAGATACCATCGGCATTCTTGGCGGAGGTCAGCTTGGCCGTATGATGGCGCTTGCGGCTGCCAAACTGGGTCTGAAAGCCCATATCTATTGTCCCGATGAGAACAGCCCCGCCTTTGATGTCACCCCCTACAAGACAGTGGCAGATTATGAAGACGAGGCAGCCCTTGAAGCCTTTGCACAAGAAGTCAGCGTGGTAACCTACGAGTTTGAGAATATTCCGGCACTGGCCGTCGATTTTCTGAAAGCACGCCTTTCGGTTCTGCCCAATGACAATGTATTGAAAGTCTCGCAAGATAGACTGACCGAGAAGAATTTCTTCAACACCATCGACATAAAGACTGCGGGCTTTGCTCCCATCGACAATCAGGACGATCTCCATCAGGCAGTGGAGAGCCTCGGTCTGCCAGCCCTTTTGAAAACCCGCCGCTTTGGTTATGATGGCAAAGGCCAGAAATTTCTCAAAACTCCGGAAGATCTAGCCGGAGCCTTTGAAGAGATTGGCGCTCAGCCAGCTATTCTGGAAGCCTTTGTGCCTTTCGAGCGTGAAATATCGGTAATCGCTGCACGAAATGAACAAGGTCAGACGGTCTCCTATGACATAGCAGAAAATGTTCACAAGGATCAGATCCTCAACACCACGACGGTTCCAGCCAATATTGACGCCAATATCGCAGCCCAAGCCCGCAAGATCGGTGAATCAGTTGCCGCAGAGCTCGATTATGTGGGGGTTCTGGCTGTTGAGCTGTTCCTGCTGCCCGAGAGCTTCGAGAATCGCCTGGTTGCCAACGAGATGGCACCACGCGTACACAATTCAGGCCATTGGACCGAAGCCGCTTGTCTTGTTTCCCAATTCGAACAGCATATCCGTGCGGTTGCTGGATGGCCTTTGGGCAGCTCAGAGCGGCATAGTGACGTTGTCATGACAAATCTGATCGGCGATGATATCGAGCAGAGATCACAATTGCTGGAAAACAGCCAGATTTCCTATCATTCCTATGGCAAGGCAGAAACACGCCAAGGCCGCAAAATGGGGCATTTCAATAAAATATCACAAAGAAGCCACGACTAAAGCCGCTTTTTTTGGCAAAAAGCCTCAAAAGCACTCTTGCTCCGGTAGACAAGCCGCACTTGGTCTGGTAGAACGCCCCAAAAGCTCGGGCACTGTCTAGGCAGTGACCGATTTTTTGTATTCATCCTAACATAACCAACTCGGGAATTGACGCGTGCAGGTACTCGTCCGCGATAACAATGTAGACCAAGCCCTGAAGGCACTGAAAAAGAAACTTCAGCGTGAAGGTGTATTCCGCGAAATGAAAATGCGGAACTTCTATGAAAAGCCATCTGAAAAGAAGGCTCGTGAAAAAGCTGAAGCCGTTCGTCGTGCTCGCAAACTGGCTCGCAAGCGGGCTCAGCGCGAAGGTCTTCTGCCATCCAAAGGCCGTGGTCGCTAATATTCCCAAGGTTTAAGGTCTTCTCAAAGCGGTGCTTTGAAAGACCTTGTTCCAAGGGAAAACAAGACAGTCTGTCAAGCCTGTCTTTTTGCCTCATTTTGGCCAGACTGTCATGAAACAGACTTCATCATCCAGTCAGCCTTGCAGGTAGCATGTCTTCCTGCGAGCAGAGGCAAATTAAAAACCAGGTTCGGTCCGCCATGCATTTCAAGCCAAAATCCAAGCAGCTCTTTTCAATTGCCTGCCTTTGCCTTGGCTTGGCCGCATGCCAAACAGCAGGATTAGGCAGCAGTGATTTCGAACGAAATGCTGGCTCTTCCGATAATATAGCATCCCTGAATCAGATCATTGCGCAGCAGCCCAATGATGCCAATGCCTATAACATCCGAGGCACTGCTTTTGGACGTTCCGGCAATTTCAGTGAGGCGATTCGGGACTATAGTCAGGCAATCGCCCTGAACCCGAACTTCCATCAGGCCTATGCCAATAGAGCCCTGATTCATAAAAAGACCGGCAACTTTGCCGCTGCTGTGGCCGATTACAACAGGGCCATTTCTCTCAAACCATCCTATGATGTCGCTCTGATTGGGCGCGGTGATATTTTCCGCATCCAGAAAGACTATGCACAGGCTATAGGCGATTATAATCAGGCCATTGCGGCTCGTACCCGTGATCCACGCGCTTATTATCATCGCGGTTTGATTTATCAGCAGCAGCGCAATCACAATCAGGCCATCGAAGACTTTACTTTCGCTCTCAGCCTGGATGCCTCCAATCCGAATGCCTTCAATTCGCGCGGTGTCAGCTATCTGGCTCAGAATGACATGCGCGGTGCTCTGGGCGATTTCTCCAATGCCGTAAAAATGGACCGGAAGAATTATCGTGCCTGGACAAACCAAGGCATTGCTCTGGAGCGATTGGGCAATTATCAGAAGGCCTATGATTCTTATGCGCAGGCCAAATTCATCAGCCCAAGCTACAGCCCGGCTGTCAACGGCATGAATCGCACACGCAAGCTGAAAAGCCAGAAGAGCATTTGATCTGCCAATTGCTCCCCCTGCTTGCCTCTGACGCAACAAATCCCTTTATTCGACATAAAAAAAGCGCCCTTCACGAGAAGGACGCCAATCATTTGCAATAATCGTGCTTCCGGTTGAACACTTACAACAGTGTTGCCGCCATCACGATCAGCAAAAGCACCATAGCTATGGTACCCCATTTGGTGAGATTAACGAACATATTATAGGTTTTATTATGCTCGTCATAATCCATAACCGGATTTAGCTCTTCACTCATAGATTGCCCCTCGCATCTAAAATGACTGGAAAGATCTCTGCATAATGATAATTTTGTGATCCAACGCACAAATGTTACCCCACGGATCGCAACAGAGTTGAATCTATTTGAGAGCCGCGGTCAAACATTGACAAAGTCAGAATGCAAAAGGACCATTATGCGAAGGTCTTTTTGGATGCCACACCATAACGCGACAAAATAGCACAGGTAAAGTACCTTTCTTTAACTCTGACCTTCCGTCAGCCAAGAAGCTGCTTTCAAACCATACCGAGCATCCAACAAGCGGTGCTGCGAGAAATCCTCTATCTGCTCATTGAAGAGCTGATAGAAATTCATTTCCGCCCGCAGATGCAGAAAGACCCCACCAAGGCCAATCGCTGCACGATCCATGAAAACAAATTCACGTGGCACGGTGACAGGGCCAAGACGCTTCAGCTCTGCATGCACCTTCATGGCTTGCCCACGGCCATATTCGGCAGGACTGATCCCGTCGGCAATAGAGCGCACCCGGTCAGTAAGGAGCGGCCCATATATGAAACCCGCCCAGATATTGAGTACATCAATCAGCTCATTTGAAAGATTATTAAAGCCCCAGCTTTCATAGGCATGAACAATCCGGTCCCGATCGTCAGTACGAAGCCCATGATAGAGATCGACAACCCCCTGTACGAAGGCGGGCGGGAAGATACGAATGCAGCCATAGTCAAGAAGGTTGATACCCTTTGGACGTCCATCTTCTTCAAAGACCGTATAGTTACCCAAATGCGGATCGCCATGAATCACCCCATAATGGGCGAAAGGGTACCACCATGCACGAAACATCGCTGCGGTCAGATGATTACGGTCCTCGAGACTGGCATCTTTGTAATCCAGCATCTTGCGACCATCGAGCCAGGACATGGTAAGTAAACGACCAGTAGAGAGATCTTCATGAAGATCTGGAACCCGAATGCCTTCATCCTGCTCAAAGATCTCACGATAAAGCGACATATGCCGCCCCTCGCGCTCATAATCCAGTTCTTCGCGAACCCGGTCTGCTATCTCCTTGGCAATCTCTCGCGTATCGATAGCCGACTGCATGGTGCGATGGACTGAGAGCGCAAGATTCAGCTGTTTTACATCGGCATCCACTGCCGAGGCCATATCGGGATATTGCAGCTTGCAAGCCAGCCGAGTGCCATCTTCAAGGCTTGCCTTGTGCACCTGCCCCAGGGATGCCGCAGCTGATGGCTCATGTTCAAACTCAGCAAACCGTTTCTGCCACCCAGCACCCAGTTCGCTTTTCATACGGCGTTTGACAAAGATCCAGCCCATGGGCGGAGCATCAGACTGTAATTGCGCCAGCTCGGCAGCATATTCGGCTGGCACGGCATCGGGGACCGTAGCCAAAAGCTGTGCCACCTTCATCAGCGGCCCTTTCAGACCACCCAGAACCTGCGCCAGATCTGCAGCTTCGCGCGACAGATCAACATCCTTACCAAAGAGACGCGAGCTGGCGGCTCTGGCCACAAAGCCCCCCATGCCGGACGATACCTTGGCATAACGTTTCACCCGCCCGCCAAGACGGTTCTTTTCCTCATCCGACAAGGACGATTGGTCAGCATTGGAATCAATCGGCACTTTGCTCATCTGATAGTCCTTAAATGGGGCGGATATAAACTACATTTATGAATGTACGCATCAAACAACAAGGGGGACCAACGTCCCCCTCATCTTTCAGATCTTTTGTTTAATCACTGCCCTTCAAGCGCTTCCAGCTCTGCAATCAGCCCCTCGATCACCGAGAGGCCCTTGGACCAGAAATCCGGATCCTTGGCATCAAGGCCAAATGGTGCCAAAAGCTCGGAATGATGCTTGGAACCACCTGCACTGAGCATCTCGAAATATTTCTCGACAAAACTCTCATCGCTATTCTGATAAACCGAATAAAGGCTGTTCACCAGACAATCGCCAAAGGCGTAGGCATAAACATAGAAAGGTGAATGGATGAAGTGGGGGATATAAGCCCAGAAGGTTTCGTAACCTTCAGACAGACGCACATGCGGTCCAAGGCTCTCTGCCTGAACACTCATCCAGAGCTCACAAATCTGATCGGCGGTCAGCTCACCATCCTGACGAGCAATATGGAGCTTGCGCTCAAACAGATAAAAGGCGATCTGGCGCACAACTGTGTTGAGCATGTCTTCGACCTTGCCCGCCAACAGCGCACGGCGCTGCTCCACGCCTTCTGCCTTGGAAAGCAAGGAACGGAAAGTCAGCATCTCGCCGAAAACTGATGCAGTCTCAGCCAATGTCAGAGGTGTCGGAGCCATCAAAGCCCCCTGCTCTGCTGCCAAGACCTGATGCACACCATGGCCCAATTCATGAGCCAGCGTCATCACATCGCGTGGTTTGCCAAGATAATTGAGCAACACATAAGGATGCGCGCTTGGAACGGTTGGATGAGCGAATGCACCGGGAGATTTACCCTCACGTACTGGTGCATCAATCCAGCCTTTGTCAAAGAATTGCCCGGAAATCTCGGCCATCTTTGGAGAGAAGCCACCATAGGCATCCTGCACAATGGCCTTGGCTTCATCCCAGCCGATCACTTTGCTTTCAACCTTTGGCAATGGCGCATTACGATCCCAATGCTCCAGCACATCCTTACCGAACCATTTGGCTTTCAGCTTGTAATAACGATGCGAAAGATTTGGATAGGCCTTCTGCACGGCATCCACCAACGCATCCACGACTTCCCGCTCAACCCGATTGGCCAGATGACGACCGTCGGCCACATCTTCGAACCCGCGCCATTGATCGGAAATCGCCTTGTCCTTGGCCAGTACGTTGGAGATCAAACCAAAGGTGCCAAGGTTTTTCTTGAAGGTTGTCGCAAGAGCATCCGATGCGGCTTTGCGTTTTGCCTCATCTTCATCGGTGAGCAAATTCAATGTCTGCTCAATTGCCAGCTCTTGCACTCCGTCCGCCAGTTCCACCTTGAAACGCAAACCTGCCATCGTTTCATCAAACAAACGGTTCCAGGCAGCAGCACCGGTCACAGACTTTTCGTGGAACAACTGCTCGATCTTGTCTTCCAGCTGATAAGGCTTCTCTTTACGCAGATCTTCGATCCATGGCGCATAATAGGCCAACGCTTTGCTTGCCTTGATGCAGCCTTCCAGCACATCGTCGGAAATACGGTTCAGTTCCAACTCAAAGAACAGCAGAATGGTAGAAAGATTGGTGATACGCTCCTGAACATCGCCATAGAATTTGGCTCGCTCTGGATCGGTGGTATTGCCACTATAGACCAGACCAGCGAAGGAAATGATACGCCCCAGGCCGTCCTGCATGGCTTCATATCGTTTCAAGGCGTTGGCCAATTGATCACCACCATCGGCCTTACCCAACATGGTTACCAATTCACCTTGGTAATCCTTGGCAAAAGACTTCGCTTCCTCTTCCATTTTGGAAAAATCACTATCAATGGCCAAATCGTCCATTCCCGCATATAGATCCGCCAAATTCCATTCCGGCAATCCGGCAAGACCACTCTCCTGCGCTGCACCTGCTTCACTTGAATAAACCGCATCCATATGCGGAGAACCAACATGAGAAGAGTTACGAGAAGAGATCATGCTGCGAAACATGGAAAGCTGATGCACCATTAAAAGAACCTTTTGCCAAATCCACCCATTAGCCAGGACAGATATCAATCATCAAACAATCAAGATAGGGATGCATTGACCAACTTGCAAAGGGTTGTTTGCCCCTTCACACCCTTGTGACACAGGCCTATGCACATGAATTTTGCTATCAATGACTAACAAATTAAAGGCCTATTAACTGGCGAAGCGCATTTTGGTTCAAAATGACACAGGATTTTGAGCACTGGCATGAGCGAACGCATTCTAATTGTCGATGATGACCCAATTCAGCGCCGTCTTTTGGAAAATGCTATCAGCAAGTTCGGCTTCACACCGTCTTGCGCTGAAAATGGCCAGCAAGCGTTGGCAATTCTTGGCGAGAATAAGCCGGACCATTTTTCCTTGATGGTTCTGGATCTCGTCATGCCGGATCTGGACGGCATGGGTGTGTTGCAAGCCTTGCGCAAAACCGACATCCGCATCCCTGTCATAGTTCAGACCGCACATGGTGGCATCGACACTGCTGTCAATGCCATGCGCGCCGGAGCGTTCGATTTCGTCATCAAGCCCATCTCGCCAGAGCGCCTTCAAACCGCTATTCGCAATGCGCTGAAAGTCAACGCACTGGAAGAAGAAATTACCCGCATCCGGGCCACCAAAAACTCTGGCCATACCTTCCAGTCCATCATTGCTGCCAGCCCAGCCATGAGCCGTGTACTCAATCTCGGAGAACGGGCTGCGAAATCCCAGATCCCGATACTGGTGGAGGGGGAATCCGGTGTTGGCAAGGAGCTGATCGCTCAGTCCATTCAGGCAGCAAGTGATCGCCAATCAAAACCCTTTGTCACCGTCAATTGTGGAGCAATCCCGGATAATCTGGTAGAAAGCATCCTGTTTGGCCATGAAAAAGGCGCCTTCACTGGCGCGGGCGACAAACATACCGGCAAGTTCCAGGAAGCCAATGGCGGCACCCTCTTCCTTGATGAAGTTGGCGAGCTACCCTTGGAGACGCAGGTCAAGTTGCTGCGCGCCTTGCAAGAGGGCGAGATTGATCCGGTAGGCAGCAGCAAACCGGTGAAAGTCGATTTTCGCCTGATCTCAGCCACCAATCAGGATTTGATCCAACTGGTCAAGGATGGCAAATTCCGAGAAGATCTCTATTATCGATTGAATGTCTTTCCTATCAGAGTGCCCCCTTTGCGAGATCGAAAGGAGGATATTCCAGCTCTTGCCAAATTCTTCCTGACCCGTTTTGCCGCCGAAGAGGGGAGAAAAAGTCTGGCCCAAATCACGCAGGAAGCCATGCACATGCTGCAAGCCTATGATTGGCCCGGCAACATCCGTCAGCTGGAAAACACCATCTTCCGCGCCGTGGTTCTTTGTGATGGCGATCAGCTCACCATTGAAGAGTTTCCTCAGATTGCCACTCAGGTTGAGAGCTATAGCGCCTCCATCATTCAGGCCCGCGCACCACAAAATGACACCCGATCGGCCCCTCCGCCAGCTCAGCAAACCTCTGACGTCGCACCATTGCAACAAACTGACGGAATAAATCAAAACAAGGTCGGTACAACTCCTGTTGACCCAGTTGCAGCCAACATGCAACCAGCCACACAGACGCCGGAAGATCTGTGGGGCTTTCTACGACTGCTGGATGATGAGGGTGATTTGAAGTCGCTTGCCGAGCTGGAAGCGGAGATCATTCAAAAAGCTCTGGATCATTACGACTATCGCATGTCTGCTGTGGCCAGACAGCTTGGGATAGGGCGCTCCACTCTCTATCGAAAACTCAAGGAATATGGCCTTGAGGAAACATCAAGTGAACCAAAAGCATCATAAACGCGACCAATTACCACAAAGATAAAGAAAACCAGCAATTCCGGGCGTTGCAACCATGTAACAGTTCTGTCCAATTTGCTGGCCATCACAGTTAATTGTCTTGCTAAACAGCTCGAATTCCGTTGCTTTGAAGCTGTGCGAGAAATGATTCGACAAAGGTGCCCAAAGAATGAAAACGCGTATGAAAGCCATGATGTCCGCTATGTGGGTCACCCCCTGCATGCTTCTCGCACCCATCGCCGCCAGCGCGTCCGAGCCAGTCACACGCACAGCACCTGTAGAACAGGTTGTCGAAGCAGTTGAAAAGGCAGTTGCAACACCGAAAGCACCAAAGGTCGTTGAAGAAGCCAAAACAACTGATGAGACTGCAGCACCTGGCGAGGCTTCCCGCACCGAAGCACCTCAAGTTGCAGAAACCAAAGCACCTGCCGCATCTGAAACCTCTTCTGCTGTAAAAGCTGGAACCGTAGCCACAGCACCTGCTACGTCAACAGCACCAGAAGCAGAGAAGCTCGACATCACAACAAATGTCACTGCAGAAACCCCAATCGGCACAAAAGCAAGCCAGCAGGCCAGCGTTGAGCTGCCAAAGCTCCCCAATCTGCCACGAACATTACCAGTCAGCCTTATCGATCAACAGGCAGATGAGGATATAGCTGACGCCTTGCAAACCCTCAGCAAGGCCTTGCCTCGCAGTAAAAATTTCTACATCAAACGTGACAACGCCGCAGTACAAACCTTTTATCAGCAGCGCAATTTTGTCCCTGCCTGGTTTGAAGATGGCAATCTGACCAAGAATGCCCGCAAGCTTGTCTTTGCCTTGTCACGTGCTGATCTGGATGGTCTGAACCCATCTGACTATGTGACCAATGCTCTGACTGTCAGCCGCAAAAAACAGTCGAGTGCAAGTGAGATTGCCAACGCTGATCTGGCCCTGTCCTTGGCCATCACCAAATATACTCGCCATGCCTATGCTGGCCGTGTCGATCCGCGCTCTTTCTCCAAGAAAGAAATCACCATCAAGCCGCACCTGCCTGATTCCATCAGCGCTTTACAGGAAGTGATGACAGCATCCGTGCCGGTCGAAAAGCTGAGAAGCTTCAATCCGCAGCATAGGGGCTATATTGCTCTGCGCACCGAATATAACAAATTGCGTATGCAAGGCACAGGTGAACAGTTCGAGCCAATCCCGGCTGGGAAAAGCATGAAAGTTGGCAAACACAACAAACGCGTTCCACTTCTTTATGCACGCCTTGGCCTGAGCCTGCCTGCTGAAAAGCCAACGCTCTATACCAAAGCATTGGCAGCCGAAGTGAAGAAATACCAAAAAGCCAATGGTCTGGTCGATGATGGCATCGTTGGCAAAGGTACATTGGCCATCATGAATGGTAGCAAGAAAGATCTCATGGAAGACATGATCGCCAATATGGAGCGCTGGCGCTGGTTACCACGCGATCTTGGCAGATTCCATGTCTTCGTCAATATCCCGACCTATCATGTTCAGGTGGTCAAAAACGACCAGAAGATTCATGAAACCCGCGTTGTTGTCGGCAAACGATCCAACAAGACACCTGTCTTCTCCGATCAGATGGAATATCTGGTGGTCAATCCATACTGGAATGTGCCACGTTCTATCGCCAGCAAGGAATTGTTGCCAAAAATCCGCACGAACCCGTCTCAATTCTTCTCGACCAGAAATTATCAGGTTCTGGCCAGTGTGAAGGGCCGCACGCGCGTGGTTGACCCAAGCCAGCTGGATTGGAGCAAGATCGACGCCAAACAGGTCCGTCTGCGCCAGACACCAGGCACTCGCAATGCATTGGGTCGCATCAAATTCATGTTCCCGAACAAACATGCCGTCTATCTGCATGACACGCCATCCCGCAGCCTGTTCAAACGCGACTATCGTGCTTTCAGCCATGGCTGTGTCCGTGTCCATAAACCTTTGGAGTTTGCAGAATTCATCCTCTCGGAGGAAAAAGCCTGGAACGCAGCCCGCGTGAAAAAGATGATTGGCGGCAATGAGCGCCGTATCAACCTGAAACGCAAGATACCGGTGCATCTTGCTTATTTCACGACCTGGATGTCCGAAGAAGGGACATTGCAAATTCGCTCCGACATTTACGGCCACAATGCCAAAGTCAAGAAGAAGCTTGGCCTTTAAGGTCCGTCTCCCATCGCAAGCTTCATGACAGCATTCTGAAAGTAAGTCTTTGTTTACCAAAGATTAGCATTGGTTGAACAGGTGGGCCCATCTCGCCTGCTTGCCTTTATTTACCCGTAATTGCAGAATACCCACGGAACGATCTTCAGTTTTCCCCTCGATTGGTGTTTCGTTAACCAAATTGGGGGATAATAAAGTCTTAATATTTTGCTTGATGACGCTCTAGATCAAAGAGAAGCAGATAGCAAAGTTCTATTATTCTGGATGGCTGAGCGGTCTTTGCTCGAATGTCAGCCAATATTCACCTTGCTGGATGCGTGAGCTCTTGTAAGATGGATCCAAGCACAAGAAGCCCCTTGCAGACGGCTCAACCTACGGGGAGGATTGAGACAAGGGACTTCCAATAACACTGAAACTGCCGAGTGGCTCACAGTCTGCGAGTCCCCTTCAAGGCAACGGCAGACAGGTTTGGAACGACAAGATTGTTTGTGGCCCGGTTAAACACAACAAAGGATCGGCTCGCTGAAAGGCTGAGCGATGTATCCCGTTGCCCCAAAGTGATCGAGGCCACCCTTAAGGCCGCGATGGTTGCTGCCTGCACTTTGATACCATTTGCGACCACAGGTGAAGCAGAGGCCGCCAATCGGTCCCTGACCCTTCACAACACTCATACCAAAGAAACAACCACTATTGTCTACAAGCGCAATGGGCGCTTTGATGCCGATGGTCTGCGTAAGCTAAACCGTTTCCTGCGCGACTGGCGCCGCAACGAAATCATCCAGATGGACCCCGCCCTGTTTGATCTGATCTGGCAGGTTTATAAGGACACTGGCGCAAGAAAACCTATCCATGTCGTCTCCGGCTATCGCTCTCCTGCTACCAACAACATGTTGCGCAGAAGAAGCCGTGGCGTGGCAAAGCAAAGCCGCCATACCCGTGGCCAGGCAATGGACTTTTACCTCCCCGGCGTTCCTATCAGGAAGATTCGGGAAGTCGGTCTGCGGATGCAAGCTGGTGGTGTTGGGTATTATCCACGTTCCAACTCCCCATTCGTACATATTGATACCGGCAATGTGCGCCATTGGCCACGCATGAGCCGAAAGCAACTGGCTCGGGTTTTCCCACGTGGCAATACGGTGCATGTTCCGACAGATGGCAAACCCTTCAAGGGATACAAGCAGGCCAAAGCAAAAGTCGCTCGCATCAAATCTCAAATGGCAAGGTCTTCTCGCTCTGTCGCGCGCTTCACCCAAGTGGTAAAAGCTGCGCCGAGCAAATCACGCCGTACGCAAATCGCCAGTGCCAACGCCAGCAGGATCGCTCCGGCCCAGCAAAAATCCAACAGCTTCTTGAGCAATCTGCTGAACCGCACACCTCAGAATCGCCCTACACCAGCCGCAGCTCCAAGGGTGGCAGCACCTGCTCCTGTGGAACTGACCCCGGCTGCAAGCGCTGCACCATTCCAGCTCGCCGCTTTGCCAAAGCCGCGAGCACCACAGCCACGCCCAGCGCTACCGGTTGAACCTGCTCCAATTGATCTGGCAGCAAGTGATCATACCGATATTCCGGCGCCGACTGGCCCAGCACCGGAACCAGAACAAATCAAGTTGGCAATTCTGCCAAAGCCACGTCAGTCATCACCAAATGCTCAGCGTCGTTTCGTCCTTGCATCCGGACCGAAGCCTGCTGCACCGAACCCAGTGCCTGCACCAGCTCTGACAGCAGAGCCAGCAATCGATCCGACCAGCACGGCAAGTACTGCGACGGTTCAGGAGCATCTGAAATTGGCATCTCTGCCACAAGGCTCGCCTGAACGTCAGGAAGTGCTTTCGGGCTTTGGTACGGTGCCGCCAGCATCTCCTGTTGTCGAAGCAACTCCAGCGAAAGCTGAAGACGCCATCGCCCAATTGGCCAAGGCCGAAGCTGATACCGATGCCACCGATAACCGCTTCTCCTATGCTCCTGTCCCGGCTCCCCTTCCAAGAGCGGGTAGCGAAGATCCAGGCAAACAAGCCTTGCAATTGGCTAGCCTTCCAAATGCCAAGCCACTTACGCAGCCACAGAATAATCTACCGGTTCCTCGCCCAGCTGCTCGAAAGGCAGTTGCACCCAATACCCCTGTACAGCCGGCAACTCGTTCACGTGATCAATTGGCCAAGCTGACCTTCTCATATGGCCCGGCCAGCATGTCGCATTTTGCTCATATGAAGCAATCGGCCCAGACAGCTACCTTTGCGCGCTTGTCTCGGCCTGCACCGAACAATCTGAATGGTCTTGTAGCCCAACCAGCCCACATGATCGAACAGGGCTTCAGCCATCAACCAATCAACTTCACCAGTTCCAGACAGTTCGCCGGTCGCGCTGTAGCCCCCCTCGCTATTCGCCGGTTTAACTAAGCTCAGCGCTTGATCTACCGGCTGTCACGAGAATTGCCATGCCCAATACAAGGGCATGATCACATAAGCCAATCCTGCAATCACCAATAGCGAGCGCACCCATAAAGCCTTGAAACGCATGAAGAGTACGGAAAGCATGATGACCGCGCCAAGAAACTCGATGATCTGAACCAGATCGCCATGATGGGCCGAATTCCAATAGGAAATGGGGGACTGAAAGCGCCAATCTGAAAGAGGCCAGAAATGCCGGTGAGCATCCTCGACATGCACTGGAAAATCAAAGGTGATATGCAGAAGGCAGCTGGCAAAAAATACGCAAGCCCATAGCCAGAGCTTGCTGTTCATGGGGGGTGGTTCCGCCAATGAGACAACGGACGGTCTTGATTTCGAATAGTTCAGAAAGACAAGACTGAGAAGCAACCCAAGCAAATAGAACGGAACGGAATTGGAGATTGCCCCATAAAGTTGCCAGGGCTGCTGCCAATAATAGCCATTCCATACCTGACTTTCCGGGATCTGATTGATCTTTGACCAGATGACCAACGCATAGATAGAAGCATCTGGAGCCAATGCTCCAGCAATCGCGGCAATATTCCGCCCGGATTGCCCCGGCTTTGTCAGAAGAAAAGCACTGATCAGCAAATGGGTTTGCGTGTTCACTTCTCAGTCCTTCCAATAACCATTGAGCGCCAAACTCATCCGGTCTGCAATCTTGGTCCAAATCAACAAAGTAAGCTGCTCCGTATGGATTCATGAATCCATGAAACTGTAATCTTTGAACCTTTCCTGCTTTCAGTGCGACATACTGACACATAAAGACATGAAAGAGAAAAAGAGATGTACGAGAAAAGACATATTGCTTCGACAATTCTGACCGCCGCAATTCTGGCAACGGGAATTTCTCTTCCCGATACCGCCCTTGCAAAAGACTGGGTAGAAAAAGTTTCCGTGAAACGTGACGGGATTGATACCAAAGCAATTCGCGTCTCTGCCAACATGGGCGGCTATACCGCGATCAAGACCAAGAAACATAAGTTCTTGCTAAAACTTCATGCCCGCGCAACCAAAGGCAAGCGGATTGTAGCCTTGAAGATTGGTTCCTTCAAAGGCGTTCAATATTTCGAAGCCGACGGGAACCTTTGGAGCAAGAGCTTTGCCCATCGCGAAGTTGGATCAGGCAGCAAACGGACTGTCTCTAAAAATTATAACCCTTCCCTTGCCATGCACCATATCCGCTGGTCTGGCGGCAATCCCAAAGCCAGATGTGATGCCAATCTTCAAAATCTGAAGAAAAAAGGCCAGACAAAACAACAAATTCTAAGCAAAAAACATCAGGTAAAGGCTTACGCCTATTTCGAGCTTGATGCTGTTGCAGCTCGTAAAAACAAGGCAAAGAAAGGCTGGAAGATGAGCAACACGACAAACCAGCGCGGCGGATACAAATACGAAGTCATGGTAACTTGCAGCTCAGCAAACAATGTTGGAAATTAATCGATAGCATCGATCAAAATTCCAATAATGCATCAGAACAAAAGCCCCGCTCAATGAGCGGGGTTTTGGTTCATGAAGACTCTCAATTGCATCACTTTTGGAAGCGCACACCCAGCTCAAAGAGATTGGATTTGAAATCCTCACCAGCTACATTGCTGGAGCGACGATCATGCTGATATCGACCAATCACTTGCGCATTACGGGACAGGTTATAAGTTGCATCCAAACCACCGCTGGTCACCCAGTCCTTGCGGGAAATGCCATTATAGTCTTGACGGGAGATCGAAAGGTCGGCACCCAAGGCAAGATTTCTCTGGATATCATAATCCACGTTCAGATCAAACTGATGGCTCAGCACGGAACTGGCTGCTGTGGAGGTAGATGATAAGGAGGTTCCAAGCCCCGCTTCAATCCGCCAGAGCGTATTGGGGGACCAGATCACACTGGCATCGGCAAACAATCCCCGGTCTGATGTCTGACCCGCCTGATCAGGTTTCCAGATAACCTGCCCTACAGAAAACTCCCCAGACCATTTTTCCCGCTCTCGAACAGCTACACCGATAGAACCACGCAGGCGATCTCCATCCTGCGCATTGGGACCTTGATCAAAGCGGCGCCGACTTGCTTCCAGATCCACAAAGGGGACAACCTGGTCTGTATAACGATAGCCAACACGACCACCAACGGTAAAGAGCTGGAAATCGCGGGATTTGTTCTCGTCAAAACTTTCATCAACCAGACCGCCACGCAATTGCAGCTCGAACAGGCCTGCCTGATGATCAAGCTGAGCATTCCCTGACAGAACAGTTTGAATGGACTGCGTTCCACCAGAAGCACGCAATTCAACGCTGTTGGCGGCCTCTCGTTCGATCCCAAGCCCGGAGCGCAGGGTCAAAGTGCTCACTTCACCAAGATCAAGCCGCAGCTCTCCATCCAAACCATAATTATGGTCAGGTTTCCGCTTGGGCGTTCTATATCCTGTAGCACTGGCGTTGGCATTCACTTCCAACTCATGTCGGGACCAGTTGGAACGCAAGCGAAGATCCCCTTCAATACGTCCGGAATTGGAGCTTTGCTTTCTCCGTGCATTATCAACATTGTCGTCATGCGTGCCCCAAAAGGTAACGGACGGATAAAGATCGAAAGATCCCACGGAAATACCTGTTGGATCATAAGGCCCCAATACCTGCGCTGATCGCGGATTCGTTTGCAACGGTTGAACCGGCTGGGTGGGAAAGGCAGGAGGTGCAGTATCGGAAGTTGGCGGAACAGGCGCCTCACCAAACGGCACTTGTTCGGCAGCAGGATCTGCGCTCAAGCCGCGTAAACCGGGATCTTCACCAAAAACCGAGCTCTGACTAGAGCTTTGGCCAAAGGTTTGGGAAGAGGAACCCGGATAGCCTTGCGCCAGAGCATTGCTCACACTCATGCCAAGACCAAGGCCCAAAATCATAAGAGGCAAGTGTGTTTTTGCCATGTTCCGTATCTTTCCAAAACTGCAAGGCGAATCCTTTAAGAAATCCTTTCCAGATCGTAAAGATTTTTGGTTAACAACTTCTTGCCAAATCGAGTCTGAAAGATCTATTGCAGCTCTTTCCAGCGATTATTGAATAGTATAAAAGAAGGCCAAATCGCATAAACGAGCAGGATGGTCCATGCCAGGTCAAAGCGACAACGCCGCTATTTCTCCCCTACAATCTGCCCTATCTACCATCGACAAAGAGATGAATGGCATCGCCATCCTCAAAGATGCGTTGGTCGGGGCATTGAAACAGCCATTTCTGGATGCAGTAAAGACAATTCAGGAGGCCCAGGGTCGCCTGATAGTGACCGGTATGGGCAAGAGTGGCCATATTGCCAAAAAACTTGCCGCCACATTGGCATCCACCGGCACTCCGGCTTTTTTCGTTCATCCTGGCGAAGCCAGCCATGGTGATTTGGGCATGATCCGCACTGTTGATGTCGTGCTGGCCTTGTCCTGGTCGGGTGAAACGGCCGAACTGGCCAATATCATCTCCTACACCCGCCGGTTCAAGGTACCATTGATCGGCTTGACCTCTGGCGAGAAAAGCGCCCTGGCTACACAGGCTGATATCGCGCTTTGCCTGCCAAAGGCGGAAGAAGCCTGCCCTCTTGGACTGGCACCCACCACATCAACCACAATGCAGCTCGCCCTGGGTGATGCTCTCGCGGTGGCTCTTTTGGAAAACCGCGGCTTTACCGCATCTGATTTCAAGGTCTATCACCCTGGTGGAAGCCTTGGCGCCAATCTGCAATATGTGCGGGATCTGATGCATAAGGAGCAAACCATGCCTCTGGCGCCATCTGACAGTCTGATGAGTGAAATCATCATGACCATGTCGGAAAAAGGCTTTGGCTGCGTCGGTATTATCGATGGCTCGGGCAATCTGGTAGGCATGGTCACCGATGGTGATTTGCGTCGACATTTGGCCGATGATCTACTCAGCCGCAAGGTGAGTGATGTCATGACTGCCAATCCCAAAACCCTGCCAGTCGATACATTGGTCGCCTCGGCAATTGAAAGCATGAATGCTTCATCCATTACAGCCATTTTCATTGTCGATGGAACAAAACCGGTTGGTCTGTTGCATATGCATGATCTTCTACGCATTGGCGCAGCTTGATATCCGCACCAGCATTTCAAACCACGACATCAAAGCGCCTCCGTCTTTTTACAAACCGGAGGCGTTAAACGTTCGCTAACCTTAATGTAAGTTTGTAAATTAAAAGCCTTTTTCAGCCTATCCATTAGCAATCCATTAGAGCTGTTTTTCTACACTGAGACCCAAAGACAGGCAAGCAATTGGCGTCAGGCCAATTTGGGTAGCGCAGGGAAACCAGATGGATATTGCAACACTTTTGGGGATGGTCGCCAGTTTTGGCGTGGTTGTCACCGCCATTCTGTTGGGCGGAACCCTTGGTCAGTTTATCGACATCCCGTCCGTATTGATCGTGATTGGTGGTGGCCTTTCTGCAACCTTGATTCGCTTCACGCTTGGCGGCATTGGCGGCGCCATTGTAACCGGTGGTAAAGTTGCCTTTGGTGGCAGCAAGGTCAATGCCCGTGATATGATCGAAAAAATTACCGAGCTTGCCGATGTAGCACGCAAGTCCGGCCCTCTTGGTCTGGAAGGCGTGGAAGTTGACGAGCCCACCCTGGCCAAAGGCGTTCAGATGATTGCCGATGGCTATGAGCCCGCGTTCATTCGCGACAGCATGGAACGGGAGCGTGATCTCTATATCGAACGCCTGAACGAAGGCAAACGCTTCTATAAACAGCTTGGAGATGCGGCTCCGGCTTTTGGCATGATCGGTACATTGGTTGGCCTGGTGCAGATGCTTGCGGCCATGGATGATCCGGCAGCCATTGGGCCCGCCATGGCGATTGCGCTTTTGACCACGCTGTATGGCGCACTTGTATCAAACGTGATCTGTATTCCCATCGTGGACAAACTGGACGCCAAACTTGATGGTGAAGATCTTAACCAGACACTCGTCATCGACGGTGTCATGCAGATCCGTGAAAACAAAAGCCCGAACCTTATTCGCGAAATGCTGCTGGCCTATCTGCCAGAATCCGCAAGAGCGGAATTCCAGGAAGAAGCAGCATAACGCACCATATCAATCCTCTGGCGGGGGCTCCGGCCCCTTCCCTCTTGAATTTATCACAATCTGAGCACAACACTCGGACGATCACGTAGGCAGCAGGACAAGCATCATGGCAAAGAAAAAACCACAAGGCGGCGGTGGCGCACCCGATTGGCTTGTTACCTTTGCTGATCTAATGTCCCTACTGGTATGTTTCTTCGTTCTGATCATCTCCTTCTCCATTCAGGATAACGAGAAACTGCAGGTTGTTGCCGGTTCGATGAAGGATGCTTTTGGTGTGAAGCCGGTCATGCGCAAGGCCGGTATGATCGAGATCGAAGGCATGCCTGTTCGTGAATATGTCAAACAGGTCGCAGCGGTCAGTCAGGAAAATGATTCCGACTTTGCCCAGGAACGTCACGATCAGCGGTCCCGTCAAGGTCCCGAAGCCAATACCCACGATATTGAAAAAACCGAAATCGAACGCCCACGCATGTTCGCAACCGCTGCCGCTTCCTTGCGCCAAGCCTGGCAGGAATTACCGGAAATCTCAGAGATTTCAAAACATATCATCATTGAGGAAGATGAAGACGGCCTCAACATTCAGATGGTTGATCAGGATGGACGCTCCATGTTCGCGGAAGGCTCCAAATATCCTTACGATTTCACGCGCCGGCTGATCACATCAATGGCTCCGGTATTGGCCCGTATGCCAAATCGCATTCAAATCACCGGTCATACCACCGCATCAAACGGCTCTATCAATCCCGGTTATACCGGTTGGGAATTGTCGGCAGACCGCGCCAATGTCATTCGCTCAATCCTGACCGAGCACGGCATACCAATAGACCAGATCTTCTCGGTGGTAGGCAAGGCAGATTCGGAACCACTCTTTCCAAACGATCCTTATCTGGCTGCCAATCGCCGCATTTCCATTTTGCTGATGGCAGAAAACCCTCCCCTGCCACCCACGCATAAGCCTTGACTACAGAGCCAAAAAAGCCAGCTCCTGATGATCGAGAGCTGGCTTTTTCACTGCTTTCTTGCTTTCGCGATCTATTCGACGACTTCTACCTGTAAGGATGCACCATCTGCATTGACCACCCGTACTTTGCCGCCCACGTCACAATCCGGACCACTAACCCTCCAGTAGCTATCCAGCACCTTTATCCGGCCCCGACCATCTACAATCGCCTCATCAAGAGAAAATTCTTTGCCAATCAGAGCCTTGCTACGCTCATTCAACATCGGCCTGTCAGTTTCCAGTTTGCGGAAGCGGTTCATCAGCATTCGGCCCACAAACACCAAAATCAAGGCAAGGAAACCAAAAGCCATCAACTCGGTTTGCCAACTGATTTGAAAAATGAGGTCAGCCACACCGACAAACATGGCGGCAACACCAAGCCAAAGGAAAATCACCCCCGGCGCCAGAATTTCCAAAATCAGCAGGATCAAGCCAAGCAGCATCCAGAACCAACCGCCAAGACCTTCATAGATGGTAAGGATCATGATCTTTCCTAGCTTTCGTTGTTGGGGACATGCGGCACACGGGAGGAAGAACCACCATTACCAGCAGAGCCATTCTTACCAAAGACTTCCTTGCTCAGTTCGCCAATACCACCCAGAGCTCCGAGAATGGACGTAGATTCCATAGGTAACATGACCACTTTCTGGTTAGGCGCTTTGACCACTTCACCCAGAGTTTCGATATATTTGTTGGCGACAAAGTAATTGACCGCCTGCAAATCTCCTTCAGAAATCGCCTTGGACACCATTTCGGTCGCTTTCGCTTCAGCCTGCGCTGCACGCTCACGTGCTTCTGCTTCCAAAAAGGCTGCCTGCCTCTTACCTTCTGCTTCCAGAATCTGCCCCTGCTTTTCACCTTCAGCACGCAAAATTTCGGATTGTCGCTGACCTTCTGCTTCCAGAATGGCAGCGCGTTTGTCACGCTCCGCCTTCATCTGACGCGCCATGGCATCCACGAGATCTCGCGGCGGATTGATGTCCTTGATTTCGATACGAGTGATCTTGACGCCCCAACTGCTGGCTGCATCATCCACAACGCGCAGCAATTGCGCGTTGATTGCATCCCGATTGGAGGTCAGCTCATCCAGATCCATCGAGCCCATGACATTACGAATATTGGTCATGGTCAGATTCAGCAAAGCCAATTCCAGATTATTCACCTCATAAGCACTCTGAGCCGCATCGAGAATTTGATAAAATGCCACACCATCAGACGTGATGGTCGCATTATCCTTGGTAATCACTTCCTGACTTGGAACATCAAGAACCTGCTCCATCATGTTCATCCGCGCGCCTATGCGGTCAATGAACGGCACGATAAAGCGCAAACCTGGGCGCAAGGTTTCCTTATAGGCGCCAAAACGCTCAACAGTGAAATTATACCCCTGTGGCACGGTCTTGATGCCAGCAACCAGCAAAACAATCAACAAAACCAGTAGAAAAATGACAAAACTGTCGAAACCGATAGAGCCAAACCCAAATGCATCCATATCAAAGCCTCCAATTCATTCCTATTTGTCCTGATGAGGGTCAGCACAAAGCAAATGCACAATTGCAATCAAATCAATCTAACTCAGATATAGGTAGGTGCCCGAAAAAAGGCAATTGAAGGGCGCGGAATTTGCCGGTCTTTGGTTTCCCCAAAATTTCATATCAGATATATTTTTCTGAATATTGCAGCGCACACCTTACGTCTTTTTAAACTCTTGTCGCTATAACTCATTCAAGGGAGAGATGGGGCTCTCCTACAACCATCAGAATCGGGGACAATCTGATGCAACTTGAATATTGCTCGGCAGTGCTTGTCGACAAGAATAACTTTCAACGCAAATTATTGAGAAGCCTTCTAAGAACATCAGGTTTCCATCGTATTTTTGAGACAGACAGCTTCGAAGGTGGTTTGACAGAATCCAAACGATCCTCGTCAGATTTTCTTTTCATCGACTATGACACCGCCAGACAATCAGATTTGCTACGAGTAGCATCCAACATTCCAAGGCAACATCTTGCCCGTCACACGCGCTTGATCATGCTGATGGACAATCCGACGCAACCACGGGTAAAAACCGCAATCGACATTGGCTCTCACTGGGTTTTGTCACGCCCCTTCTCGCCTCAGACACTGGATCGTCGCATTCGGGCGGTATTGGATCCGGGCTCATTGATCAAGATAACACCAGGCAGTGAACGACGCAGCGGCAAGGATAGCGAGGACGCCACTCCCGCATCTGGTCTGCTGAATGAAATGGATGACCTGCTGCGCAGTTCTCAATATTTCTCGGTCAAACCAGCAGAACCTGCAAAAATCACAAGAAAGCCCACATCGTCAGTTTCCAAAACAGCACCAAAACATGCTGAACCGGAAGAAGATATCTTCCTTCTATAAAACCTAGAACATAGTCCCGAAAAGCGCGTACGGTTTTAGGGACTATGCTTGGAAACAATGGTTAGAACATTTTGCGTGACCGGATATTCATTCAAAATGCGCTATCATCATAAGCGAACTGGCTTCACAAGAAGGTATTGACAATATCCATATATCAATTATTCTGGATATATGGATGAAAAAAAAGCACTCACAGCCTTCTCTGCCCTTAGCCAACAAACCCGCTTGCAGGTTTTCCGTCTGCTGATCAAGGCCGGGCATCAGGGTCTATTGGCTGGCGATATCGCCACTCGACTGGATGTCCGTCAGAATACCATGTCGACCAATCTGTCCATTCTCACGCAAGCGGCACTGATCCGCAATGAACGAGAAGGCAGAACCATTCGCTATTATGCAAATATGTCAGGCATACAACATCTTCTCGATTTTCTTCTGCTCGATTGCTGTGGTGGCAAGGCTGAAGAGTGCAAACCCCTGGTACAAGCCCTTTGCGGCCCAGATTAATCTTATGAAATAGACCTTAGAGCCTCCCCATGTCTTCTCAAGAAATCACGATCTACCACAATCCCAATTGTGGAACCTCTCGCAATGTACTGGCTATGATTCAAAAAGCAGGCATCGAGCCAACAATCATTGAATATCTGCAGACCCCACCATCGCGCGAAACACTCGTTTCACTCTTGGATGCCATGCCTATTTCCGTGCGTGATGTATTACGCACCAAAGGCACGCCTTATGGCGAACTGGGCTTGGATAATATGGATTTGAGTGATGAAACCCTGATTGATGCCATGATGGAGCATCCAATCCTTATCAATCGTCCGATTGTCGTGACCAGAAACGCTGTGCGCCTATGCCGCCCGTCCGAAGCTGTATTGGACATTCTGGACGCAGATATCGGCACCTTCACCAAGGAAGATGGCGAAATGGTTGCCAAGAAAGATCAATAAAATGGATAAAATCATAGATTGTGATGTCTTGAGCAATCATCTGGCCGATGAAACCTTCATGCGTCCACTAGATGTCAGCTATCTGGCACCAGCGGATGATTCTGGCCATGCACCGCGTATTCTGCTGCTTTATGGCTCTTTGCGCGAGCGCTCATTCTCGCGACTTGTATCAGAGGAAGCAACTCGCTTGCTAACCGCAATGGGCGCTGAAACCCGCACCTTCAACCCATCGGGCCTGCCATTGCCCGATGAGACCGATGCCACCCACCCCAAGGTGCAGGAGCTACGTGATCTTGCAGCATGGGCGGAAGGTATGATTTGGGTATCACCAGAACGACATGGTGCCATGACGGGTATCATGAAGGCTCAGATCGACTGGATCCCACTATCATTGGGCGCTGTGCGCCCAACCCAGGGCAAAACCCTTGCTTTGATGCAGGTCTGTGGTGGCTCGCAAAGCTTCAATGCTGTCAATCAGATGCGTATCTTGGGACGCTGGATGAGAATGATCACCATTCCCAACCAATCCTCTATTCCAAAGGCTTTCACTGAATTTGGTGATGACAATCGCATCAAGCCCTCCCCTTACTACAATCGCATCATTGATGTCTGCGAAGAGCTTATGAAATTCACATATATGACGCGCACCCGTTCTGACTATCTGGTGGATCGTTACTCCGAGCGCGTGGAAAGTGGGCAGGAGCTGATAAACCGGGTTAATTCCACCCCGAGCCGCTGATTGAGATATCAAAAAGCCCGGTTACTGCCGGGCTTTCTAAACTTTTGAAGTCAGGACTTCCTCTACTCGCAAGGCCCATCCAGCGTCTTGGCATAAGTGGCAATAACTGCATCCCACTTCGATTTTTCTTCCCTTGGGAACTGAAAATGGATGTGGTGCATCGGGCCATTGGCACAGCCCCTCACCCGGACATAGAAAATACTCTCACCTTCATGACCCGAGAGGACAAACCAGTCTTTCTTGCCAGCTTTGTAAGTGATGGTTTCAAAGGATTTGGAGAGTTCTTTTCGATAGCCGGCAAGTCCACCGCCCCATATATTGTGGGAGCCATAGATAGAAATTGTACCTTCCAAACCGGAACGGGAAAAATGATAACCATCTCCATTTTCCGGAGCCTGCAATGGTGCAACATCCATCGGCAGAGAGGCTGATGTTCCAAACCTGCTATTGGCATATCGCAACTCATCAGCCAAAGTCGGCCCGCCAAGACAAAGAATAGCAATCAACACTCTCAGCATAGGAAACCTCCTTATCCCTGACCGGGATTGTTTCATAGTGCCCGACTTAAAAGTCTCTGGATGAGATTTATAAAGAACGAGTTCTTATCCGAAAAGTCTGCAACTTTTCGGGAACGCGCTGCAGGCTGCATGTCCTGCCCTCTCCCCCTCCCAAACCGCCCCCTAAAAGTACCAAGAGGGTACCATGACGGGTGAGATGCAGGGGGGAGAGGGTTTGGCTCAGGACTTTGAAATCAGTCTCTTATAGAGTGCCAATAAAAAGCCCGGTTTGAAACCGGGCCTTTTGTATCTGTGACATGTAAACGCAACTTACGAGTAATCACGCTCATCAACAATGACCTGTCCGTCATTGGGAAGGCTGCCAGCAGGAACCAGATTGACCACCCCTTTGAGCTTGGTCACATCCTTCAAGGCTTCGCTCATTTCCTTTTGGAAGCCCTCGGTCTGATCGGATGTCGCCACCTGCAAAGTCATCACATCTTGCTCCTCCGCACGGGAAACCGTCAAGCGCAGACGATCCACACGATCAAAGCGCTTCAACAGCACATTGATCTGGGCAGGATCGACAAACATGCCCTTGATCTTGCAGCGCTGATCCGCACGGCCCATCCAGCCTTTGATCCGCATGCCGGTCCGACCGCACGAACTGGTACCTTCCATCATGGCAGACAGATCACCGGTGCCAAAGCGGATAAGCGGATAGGTCTCGCTGAAACAGGTGACGACCAACTCACCCACTTCGCCCGGAGCCACCGGCTCATCAGTGCCGGGGCGCACGATCTCGACAATGATATCCTCATTAACCAGCATGCCTTCCAAAGACGATGTTTCATAGGCAATAACGCCCAGATCAGCAGTGGCATAGCATTGGTAGGTCTCCACACCGCGGGCTGTATATTCATCGCGTAAGGATGGGAACAACGCCCCACCAGACACCATGGCCTTTTTCACGCTATCAAGCTTCACGCCCATGTCGTCGGCCTTGTCCAGAATGACCTTCAGATAATCCGGTGTGCCAATATAGGCAGATGGTTGCAGCATGGACATGGCTTCCACCTGCACCTCGGTATTTCCAACTCCAGCCGGGAAGACCGCACAGCCAAGAGCACGGGCACTCTCATCCAGAATGAAACCACCAGGGGTCATGTGATACGCAAAGGCATTATGAACGATATCACCCTTGCGAAACCCTGCTGTATGCAGAGCCCGTGCACCACGCCATGGATCCGCTGCCATGCCCTGAGGCTCCCAGATCGGGCCAGGAGACATGAAGACACGATTCCACTGGGACGGATCCCCCATCACAAACCCACCAAAAGGTGGCTTGGCTTTCTGGCAGGCCTGCAAATGACTTTTACGCAGGACCGGCACCTCAGCCAGCGCTTCGCGACTGGTAATCGTCGCAGGATCGATATTTTTCAGAAAGTCAGCCCAGCCGGGCGCCCCAGCTTTTACCTTTTCCAGAAAGGCGGGCATTTTGGCGAAGAGAGCCGCTTCTCGGGCATCAGATGCCTGATTATCACGCTCATCAAAAAATTCTGACATATCCCACTCCCGGACATTAATTCTGGTTTCTCAATATCAAACCAGGTCTTGGTCAAAGAAAAAGGCAGGCAATGTCTTTTCTCGCCTACCTTTGAAAATCGTCAATCCTATATCTGACAGGAATCAGGCCAACCAGCGCTTACGACGCTTGTAATGCTTCACATCGCGGAAGGATTTCTGACCATCGCCGCCAACACCAAGATAGAATTCCTTCACGTCCTGGTTCTCGGAAAGTTCCTTGGCCTCGCCATCCATCACGACGCGCCCACCTTCCAGAATGTAACCGTAAGATGCGTAGCGCAGGGCAACAGAGGTGTTCTGCTCAGCCAGAAGGAAGGACACGCCTTCTTTCTCGTTCAGCTGCTTCACAATCTCAAAGATCTCTTCCACCAACTGTGGGGCCAGACCCATCGATGGCTCATCCAGCAAAATCATGGACGGACCTGCCATCATCGCGCGGCCAATGGCGCACATCTGTTGCTCGCCACCGGATGTATAACCAGCCTGAGATTGACGACGCTCACGAAGACGAGGGAAATAGTCATACACCATTTCCAGATCGCGCTTAATAGCTGCGCTACCGTCTTTACGGGTATAGGCACCGGTCAGAAGATTTTCTTCAATGGACAGATGGCCAAAGCAATGGCGACCTTCCATGACCTGAATACAACCACGACGTACCAGATCATTCGGACTAAGGGCCTGAACCTCTTCGCCCTGAAATTCGATGGAGCCTTTGGTCACATCACCACGCTCCGCACCAAGCAGGTTTGAAATGGCCTTCAAGGTGGTGGTTTTACCAGCGCCGTTGGCGCCCAGCAGCGCCACAATGCCGCCGCGCGGAACGGTAAGTGACACCCCTTTAAGAACAAGGATCACATGATCATAGATCACTTCAATATTGTTCACCGATAGAATCGTGTTGTCTGTCGCGTCACTCACAACTCATTCCTCCTAAACACAAACCCGGCGCGTGATCGCAAGCCTGTCGGTCATGTCATCAATTCCTGGATCGAGACTTCTTGAATCGACAAGACATCTCTCACCGCATATTTGTTTTTTGATTATGGGGTCTGCGCCCTGTTGGGCGCAGACCAGTATCATTATTTGCAATCGCGTACAGCGATGTTGTTCTCTTTGGCATAAGCCTCGGAGTCAGCCTTGATCAATGGAGTGGTTACATCATCCATTGGCTCGACAAAGTCGGTGATGATGGACCATTTCTTGGCATTGGCATCCCACTGCTGCAGAGCAATCTTGGAAGGACCACGATGGTCAGCACAAGACAGTTTCACAGCACCAGTGAAGTTTGGAAGGCCCAGTTCTGCCCAACGAGCATCAGAGATTTCCAGACCTTCGAAGGCTTTCTGCATCATAGGGCCAGTTGGGGTTTTGGTGTCGTTGTCAGCCATTGCCTTGCGGATAGCTTCAGAGACAACTGCACCGGCATAAACACCGCGGTTGTAGTGGGTTTCACCGATACGTGGCTCAAATGCAGCATCGACTGCTTTGCCGCCGCCATATACATAGGTTTTGATATCAGCATGTGCTGGGAAGTCAGCACCAACAGCGGTAAAGACAACCGACTTGTAGCCATGCGCATCTTTACCAGCTGGCAGCACGTCATTCTCGCCACCGGACCACCAAACACCTACGAACTTATCCATTGGGAAACGGATGGACGCAGCTTCCTTGATGGCAACCTGGTTCATGACACCCCAGCCCCACATCAGGACCCAGTCCGGACGATTGCGACGAACCTGCAACCAAGTCGCTTTCTGCTCCTGACCTGGATGGTCAACAGGCAACAACGTCAACTCAAAGCCCATTTTCTCAGCCAGAGCTTCCAGCGTACGGATAGGCTCCTTGCCATAAGCGGAGTTATGATAAACCAGAGCAATCTTCTTGCCCTTCAGTTTGTCAGCGCCGCCTTCGCTGTCGATCACATGCTTGATCGCAACAGTCGCACCATCCCAGTAGGTTGCTGGTGGGTTGAAGACATATTCAAAGACTTCACCGTTACGAGCAGATGTACGACCATAGCCGATGGTAACCAGAGGAATCTTGTCAGCGGTTACTTTCGGGATCAGCTGGTAGGTAATACCGGTGGACAGTGGCAGATAAGCCAGAGCGCCTGAGCCAACATTCTTGGTTTTCTCGTAGCATTCAACGCCTTTTTTGGTGTTGTAGCCGGTTTCGCATGGCACAACCTTGGCTTTCACACCATTGATGCCACCATCACGCTCGTTGAGCATGGTGAAGAAATCTGCATATCCATTGGCATAAGGAATGCCGCCTGGCGCATACGGGCCAGTACGATAATCCAGTGATGGCAAGATCAACTCATTGTCAGCAGCCTGAGCTGCAACTGGAGCAATCAAGCTTGCTGCCAACAGGCCAGCGGCAAGTTTCGCCTTGGAAAATTTCATTTTCGTTCCTCCGATTAAAGTGCTCCCCATGTTCTTTTATTGGGTAAACACTCCTCTACTAATGAAAGGTGATAGGGGCTATGCCCGCACTGGTTAGTGCGGGAATGGCCAAATGCGTAGTTTCTCTTTCGTGATCTGCCACAGACGAGCCAAGCCGTGTGGTTCAACGATCAGGAAGAAGATGATCAGGCCACCCATCAGGATGATCTGCAGATGCTCTGCCATTGCCGTCGAAAGCCCCAGGGAATCCACCATGAAGTTTTTGAAGGCAATCGGGAACAACCAAAGAAAGGCAGCACCCAGGAAAGAGCCAAGAATGGTTCCCAAACCGCCCACGATGATCATGAACAGAATGAGAAAGGATTGATCGATGCCAAATGCTTCGGTTGGTTCGGCTGCACCCAGCCATACGCCGAAGTAGAGAGCACCACCCATGCCGATCAGGAATGAAGAGACGGCAAAGGCTGACAATTTGGTGGTCAGCGGACGCACACCGATCAACTCGGCCGCGATATCCATATCGCGAATTGCCATCCACTGGCGGCCGATACGACCGCGGACAATATTCTTTGTTACCAGAGCAGCAAGCACCACAATGGTCAAACAGAAGAAATACTTATACAGGATCGGCGCATTCGGCCCGGTAACAGGGAACATCAGGGCATACCGCTCAGGCGCATTGATCTGTCCGGTTGCAGAATAGTTGTAGAACCACTCTACCTTGTTCACAAGCCAGATAATGAAGAATTGCGCTGCCAGTGTCGCCACAGCCAGATAGAAGCCCTTGATCCGCAAGCTCGGCAAACCGAACAGGGAGCCCACGATCGCAGTGATCAGACCTGACATCAGCACCACAACGGTGAAATCAAGCCCCGGGAAGGATGTCATCAACTTGAAGGATGCATAGGATCCAACCGCCATGAAAGCGGCAGTACCCAGCGAGATTTGCCCGCAATAACCCACCAGAACATTCAAACCCATCGCAATCAGCGCATAGATCAGAAGCGGCAGGAAGATCGCATTGCCCCAATAGTCATCCACGGTGAAAGGGACCACGAAGAAGGCAAGAGCCAGCAGGATCATAATACCGTAGCGATCCTGCGCAATCGGGAAGATAGCCCGATCATCCGAATAGTTGGTCTTGAATTGACCAGTTTCGCGATAGAACATCTGTTAAACCCTTTCGATGATCTTTTCGCCAAACAGACCCTGCGGACGGACCAGCAGGAAGGCGAGAGCCAACATATAGGCGAACCAGTTCTCAACGGCACCACCAACAAACGGCCCCATGTAAACTTCAGCAACTTTTTCGCCAACACCAATGATCAGTCCACCGATGATCGCACCTGGAATGGAAGTAAAGCCACCAAGGATAAGAACTGGCAGGGCTTTCAGGGCGATCAGGGACAGCGAGAACTGAACCCCGGACTTGGACCCCCACATGATACCGGCAACAAGAGCCACGATACCTGCAACAGACCAAACGATAACCCAAATGGTGTTCAGGGAAATGCCAACCGACAATGCTGCCTGATGGTCATCAGCCACCGCACGAAGCGCACGGCCAACACGAGTTTTCTGGAAGAAGACCGCAAGAGCTGCCACCAAAACAGAAGCGATAACCGCAGCAACGACTTCCAATTTTTCAAGATAGATATTGAATTCGTCGAGCAGATAGTCAAACGCGCCGCTTGGAAGACCAATATCAAGCACCTTGACGTCGGAACCCCACATCAGATCGCCCAGGCCTTCCAGCACATAGGCAAGACCAATGGTCGCCATGAACAGGATGATTGGATCCTGGTTCACAAGATGGCGCAGCACCAACCGTTCAATCAGCCAGGCCAGAAGGATCATAACGCCGACAGCAGCTGGCAATGCAAGCCAGACCGGAAGACCAAATTTCTCCTGAACGCCGACAAAGGTCAGAGCAGCAAACAGACACATAACGCCTTGAGCAAAGTTGAAAATGCCCGAGGCCTTGAAGATAAGTACGAAACCCAATGCGACCAGCGCATACATCACACCAGCCATCAAGCCGGATAAGACTGTTTCAATAAAGAAATTCATGGATTAGCCTCATGAAGTTCATGATTACAAAAAAATGGATTTAACCAGATGAGTTAGTGACTTACGCCAAGGTAAGCATCGATAACCTCCTGGTTGGCCTGAACTTCTTTTGGAGGGCCATCACCAATTTTTTTACCGTAATCGAGTACGACCACACGGTCGGACAAATCCATGACAACACCCATGTCATGCTCGATGAGAGCAATCGTGGTGCCATAGCGCTGATTGGTCTCGATGATGAAGCGGGACATATCCTCTTTTTCTTCGAGGTTCATGCCCGCCATCGGCTCATCAAGAAGCAAGAGATCCGGCTCCATTGCCAGAGCGCGGGCCAGCTCCACTCGTTTTTGCAGACCGTAAGGCAGCTTGCCCACGGGCTTGTTACGAATATGCTGAATCTCGAGGAAATCGATGATCTCTTCCACTTTCGCGCGATGCTCGTTTTCTTCACGCAAGGCAGGGCCTTTATGGATGCATTGCCAAAGGAAATTGGACTTCATCTTCAAACCACGACCGGTCATCACATTGTCCAAGGTGGACATGCCCTTGAACAAAGCCACGTTCTGGAAGGTGCGGGCGATGCCGGATTTTGCCGCTTCATGAGGCTTCATGCGGCGGCGCACTTTGCCCTGCCAATAGATTGTGCCTTCCTGAGGATGGTAAAATCCATTGATCACGTTGAGCATTGACGTTTTGCCGGCACCGTTGGGCCCAATGATTGCGCGGATTTCCCCTCTATGAATATCAAAGGAAATATCCGTAATCGCCTTCACGCCGCCGAACGACAAGGAGACATGCTCCACAGCCAACATCATTTCCGGCTCTTTAGCCGTTGTTGATTCAGTCATCGCGTCACTCACATTGGCTTGGAATGTCATTCTGCAGCCTCCGCTTTCGCATATGGAAAGGTCTTGGCATCAGAGAGACGAACAGTTGCCTCGATGGAGCCCTTGCGGCCATCCTCGAACACAACTTCGGTTTTGGTATATTGCTCTGTCTTGTCACTATAGAGCGCTGAGATCAGATCATCATACCGTTCAGCCACAAAGCGACGACGTACTTTCTGAGTACGGGTCAATTCGCCATCATCGGCATCAAGCTCTTTATGCAGAACCAGGAAGCGATTGATTTGTGATGCTGCCATCATTGGCTCGTTCGACAGATCCTCATTCACCTTTTCGATGTGAGAGCGGATCATATCATAGACTTCCGGATGGCCTGCCAGTTCCTGATAGGATGCATAGGCAATGTTATTACGCTCAGCCCAGTTCCCAACGGCATTCAGATCTATATTGACAAAGACGGTCGCATTGTCCTTCTCATTACCGAAAGCAACGGCTTCCTTGATGTTCGGGAAGAATTTGAGCTTGTTCTCAATATATTTTGGCGCAAACAGAGAACCATCATTGAGCTTGCCCACATCTTTGGCGCGGTCGATGATTTTCAGATGCCCACGATCATCAAAGAAACCAGCATCACCGGAATAGACCCAGCCTTCTTCATTCTTGGTATCTTTGGTGGATTCTTCATTTTTGAAGTAAGCCACAAAAACGCCAGGACCACGGAAAAGCACCTCGCCATTATCGGCAATCTTGATCTCAACATCCTTGGCAGGAACGCCAACGGTATCGGAATAGATCTCACCATCAGGTTGCACAGTCACGAAGATGGAGGCTTCTGTCTGACCATAGAGCTGTTTGAGGTTGATTCCGAGAGAGCGATAGAAGCGGAAAATCTCCGGACCAATCGCCTCACCTGCAGTATAGCCAACGCGGATCTTTGAAAACCCGAAGGTGTTTTTCAAAGGACCATAGACCATCAGCTCACCGAGATTGTATTTCAGGCGATCCATGAAGGGAACAGATTTGCCATTGAGGATATCCTCACCAACCTTCTCGGCATGCTTGATGAAATAGTCAAACATCTTGCGTTTGAAGCTGCTTGCATCTTCCATTCGGATCATCACCGATGTCAGAAGGCCTTCAAACATACGCGGAGGCGCGAAGAAGAAGCTCGGACCAATCTCGCGCATATCCGTCTGCATGGTGTCAGCACTCTCTGGGCAAGAGATGCAGTAACCAGCAACATAGGACTGACAATAGGAGAAGAGATGGTCACCCACCCATGCCAGCGGCAGATAGGCCAGCACTTCATCTTTCTCGGTAAGATTCTCGGCTTCACAAGCGTTGGCTGCAGAGATCATGACATTGTCGTTGGACAGCATCACGCCTTTAGGCTTGCCGGTGGTGCCCGAGGTATAAAGCATCACGCCAATGTCCGTGCCCTTTTCCGCAGCAATGCCGTCAAGCCAGGCTTTCTCGCGACCATTATTCGATTTCAGCGCTTCAGCGCCACGCTCCTGCACAGAGACGAAATCATGCAGGTGCGTGTGATCATAATCGCGCAGGCCACGCGGATCGTCGTAAATCACTTCCTTGAGGGCCGGTAGCTGCTCGGAAATCTCGAGCACCTTATCGACCTGCTCCTGATCTTCCGCCACCACAATCTTGGCGTTGGCATGTTCCAGAATATAGGATAATTCCTCGGCTGCGGAATCCGCATAGACTGGCACGGGGATCGCTCCGATCGCCTGTGCTGCCGCAAAAGAGAAATAAAGACGCGGGCGGTTCACACCCAGAATGGCAACATGGTCGCCCTTTTTAACGCCCAACTCCGCAAGGCCGATGGAGAAAGAGCGAACCTCATTCAAGGTATCGTTCCAAGTCCATGTCTGCCAGATCCCAAGATCCTTTTCACGAATAGCCGGCCGATCACGCCACTGTTTGGCGTTCCGCAACAACACAGCTGGAAAAGTTTCCAGACGTGCAGATGCAGAGTCCTCCGCAACTGACATAGGTGTTTCCTCGTTTCCCAATGAATGGGTTTGGTGATTATTTTTTTCTAATCTAAGCCGATATATCGGAGTCAAATCAAGGCCAGACTACGAAAACTAGCCCAATGGCTTAGTTTGATTTTCTGACACCGATTAGATTCTATTTTTAAGCAAGTGCGTGATTTAAAAGCATTCTTTCTTTGACCTTTACGTCAATTGGCAAGAAAAAGGCGCAAATTCAAGCGCTTCAGGGAATTTTAAGAAACACTAAAATAGCACTTTACGTCCACGTAATCTTCAAGATTCAATCTGTCGTGCAAGATCTGGCTTTTTGAATTTTCTTCCACAAGTGAAACTAATTAAGACACAAACGCTCGTAATTTTCAAAAACTGCACATCAGAACCTCTAGAACTTTCGTCTTAGAAAACTGATTCCATCCGTCCAAAACACATTCCCATCAACGATTGAAAGGCTGATAGGCAAAACAAAAAGGGCACTGAAAACCAGCGCCCTTGATAGCATTTGCAATGAGATGCAACCGCTTAGCCATAAATGATTTTCGGCAACCATGTCGCCAGACTTGGCAGATACCACAACAGCACCAGAGCCAACATCTGAATGAACACGAACGGGATGATCCCTTTGTAGATCTGAATGGTCCGCACAGTCGCAGGAGCCACCCCACGCAGGTAGAAGAGCGCAAAGCCAAAGGGCGGTGTCAGGAAGGATGTCTGCAGGTTCACAGCCATCATAATTCCCAGCCAGACCGGACTCATCGGCTCGCCATTCGGCATTTCCATCTGCAACAGAACCGGTGCCACCATCGGCACAACCACAAAGACGATTTCAAGGAAATCGAGGAAAAAGCCGAGGAAGAACATCAGCAGCATAACGGCAATCATGGCGCCAACAGCACCGCCAGGAATACCCTCGAGAGCTTCCTGGATCATTTCCTCACCACCAAGGCCCCGGAAGACCAGCGAGAACAACGATGCACCAATCAGAATGACGAAGACCATGGAGGTCACCTGTGTGGTACCTTCCATGACAGGCATCAGAACCTTGGCTTGCCAAATTCTCCAAAGAGCAGACAGAATCCCCCAAGTCAGAACCACCGAACAGACAATAGCGGCATAGATACCGATCTGATCGGTTGAGGAAACCACATCACGAGCTACCCGTAGATCCATATTGGCAGTCAGGAACAGCATCACGACCAGAGCGATGGCAGCCAGAAAGATCGGCCAGCTATGCTCCTCATCCAGCCGATAACCTGCCAACAGAATAGCGCCTACAGCACCCACCGCAGCAGCCTCGGTCGGAGTGGCAATGCCACCAAGAATGGAACCAAGCACAGCAAGGATCAAAAGGATCGGAGGCAACAGGGCATGAATAATTTCCTTGCCTGTTACACCGGGATTTTCAGCCTTTGGAATAGATGGTGCAGAACTTGGTCGAACGATGGCAACCATCACTTGATACAGGATATAGAAGCCAACCAACATCAGACCGGGAATAAGTGCACCGGCAAACAGATCGCCAACAGACACGGTCTCGGGCGAGAAAATGCCCATTTCCAGCTGCGCTTTCTGATAGGCATTGGAGAGCTGATCACCCAGAATGACCAGAACGATGGAAGGAGGTATGATCTGCCCCAATGTACCGGCCGCTGCAATCGAGCCACAAGCCAGCTCTGGCGAATAACCACGCTTGAGCATGGTCGGCAAAGACAACAGACCCATGGTGACCACCGTCGCACCAACGATACCGGTGGATGCAGCCAGCAAGGCTCCCACAAGCGAGACAGCAATACCAAGCCCACCATGAACAGAGCCCATAAGACGTCCCATGGTATCGAGCAGTTCCTCGGCAACCTTGGAACGCTCCAGCATGACGCCCATGAACACAAACAGAGGCACTGCGATCAGCACCTCATTGGTCATGGTGCCGAAAATGCGTTGAGGCAGAGCTGACAGGAAGCTCATATCGAATACGCCAAGCGCAAATCCGATAAGAGCAAAGGCAAACGCCACACCAGCAAGCGTGAAGGCCACGGGAAAACCGAGCATAAGGACCACGCAGGCAGCCGCGAACATGGCCAAATCAAGAATATGAGCAAAGGCTTCCATGATTTACTCCGTAACCCTCAAACGCTGAAGTTCAACTTCATCACCCTGCAGGGCGTACCAGGAGCGAACCATCATAACAAAGCCTTGCAAAGCCATCTGCACGGAAAACCCGATAATGGCACTTTTCAGCAAGAAACGAGCCTGGATACCAGATGTTTCCTGACTACCCTCCATGATTGCCCAACTGTTATAGACATAATCCCAGGACACATAGATGATCAGGATACAAACAGGGATCATCAAGAAGGCGGCACCAAACATGTTGATCTTTGCTTTGGTGCGCGGTTGAGCTTCACGATAGAAAATATCCACCCGCACATGACCATCATGCGCAAGGGTATAGGCAGAAGCCAGCATGAACAAAAAAGCATGCAGATAAACGATAAGTTCCTGCATGAAGATGGAACCTATGCCAAAAACATAGCGCATCAACACAACAGCAAACTGGATAAGAACTATGATGAGGGCAAACCAGGCCAGGCTTTTCCCGGTCACCACATTAAACCTGTCAATCAGGTCTGCGAATGCTCGCATTTTCAACTCCCGCCCCATATCGGCCAAGCAGCAACCCGTGTCGCATCTTCTTCTTATTGTATGGTGATGCGCACTCAATTGCGGGCGAACGGCATGTCCATGAGACTTTGCCGGTTCATTCATCACTCATCAGTGTCATGAAACACTTGAGTGATGCCAAAAGAAACTCCCCCCGAAGCCGGGAGGAGCTGTAACGTCATTTGATCGGGGCTTAACCCAGAACCCGGTCACGGCTCTTGGTGTAGGTCTGTTCGGAGATACGACCCCAGTCACCAATATCCTTACGAGCTTTGATATAGCTGTCATAGATGCGCTTGGACAATTCATCCACTTCAGCAACCTCGGCAACCACTTCTTCTGCCTTCTTGCCGATTGCATCAAACACATCATCAGGGAACTGTTTCAGATTCACTTTGTGCTTGTTCAGCAGAGTTTCCAGAGCGGCACCATTTTTGGCGTTGAACTCGGAGAACATGAAGTTGTTCTCAGCCATGCAAGCATTTTGCACAACTGCCTGATGAGCTTTGGAAAGGCCGTTATACACGTCCAGATTCATACCGGCAGCAAGACCTGCGCCTGGCTCATGGAAACCAGGATAGTAGTAGAACTTGGTGATCTTGTAGAAACCGAAGGCCAGATCATTCCAAGGACCAACCCACTCGGTCGCATCAATCGCACCAGACTGAAGGGATGGGAAAATTTCGCCACCGGGCAAAGCAACAGCGCTGGCACCCAGTCGGCGAAGGGTTTCGCCACCAAGACCAGGCATACGCATTTTCAGACCTTTCAGGTCTTCCAGGCTGTTGATTTCCTTGTTGAACCAACCACCCATCTGCACGCCGGTGTTACCAGCCATGAACGGTTTGATGTTGAACTTGCCAGACAGCTCATCCCAAAGCTCCTGACCACCAGCATTGTTGATCCAGGCATCCAGCTCGTTAGCTGTCAAACCCATGGGAACAGCAGTAAAGAAGTTGAAGGCTTTGTGTTTGCCCTGCCAGTAATATTCTGCGCCATGATACATGTCAGCAGTACCGGTAGAAACAGCATCAAAGCTCTCGAACGGTGGTACCAGCTCACCAGCAGCATACAACTTGACGGTCAGCTGACCATCAGTCATCGCAGTGATGCGGTCAGCCATGCGCTGGGCACCAGTACCAAGACCTGGGAAATTCTTCGGCCAGGTAGTAACCAGTTTCAGGGTGCGCTTGCCTTCAGCATAGGCAGGAGCAGCCAGAGTAGACGCAGCAGCAGCGCCTGAAACAAGACTGGCTTTTTTCAGAAACGAACGACGATCCATATATTTTTCCTCCACAAGCAATCTCTGAGATGGATTGCGCGGCCCATTTGGGCCAGCTTTAGTGCTTACAGAAACGCCATTGGGCAGACTAGTGTAGTTTCAGCGAAAGATTTGCCGTAATACTACGCAAAACAACCACAAAAGGGCGAGACATGCTAAGGATACGATCACAAAACGCTCCGCCTGCCAACGGCAAACTGCCCTTTAAAATAAAAATCCTGCTAATCGCCATTCTTCCTGTGCTTGCAGTCTCGTTTTTCACAGGCCTGATCATTCATCAGGAAGCAAACCAACTCATCGAGACCGAAAGCAAGCTGATAGAGAGCCGTATCAGAGAGTCGAAAAGACAAGAACTGGCCAACTATATTGCACTGGCCTTGCGTGCAGTGGATCACGTTTACAAGGAAGAACCCGGAGGTACATGGCAGGCCCAGAAGACAGTCAAGAAGATCCTCAACAATCTTACCTTTTCCCAAAATGGCTATTTCTTTGCCTATGATCGTGCAGGAACCGCACTGGTACATCCCCCTTCCCCACAATTGATCGGTGCCAACCTTTGGTATCTGAAGGACGAAGAGAATAATTTTGTTATTCAGCAGCTTATGAAAAAGGCCGTGGATGGTGGAGATTACCATACCTATCTCTGGAATAATCCGTCCACCGGCGAAAAAGGACAGAAGATGGGCTATGCAGCTTACTTGCCCAAATGGGGCTGGATGCTGGGCACCGGACTTTATCTGGATGATATCGACAAGGAAGTCCTGGCCTTTGAAGCAGATATGCGCGCCTCAATTCGCAAAGCCGAAACCATTCTCTTTCTGATTTCACTCTTTGCGGTTCTGGTCGTCGCCATCTCGATCGCAGCACTGAATTATAGCGAACACAAACTGGCCGACACCCGTCTCAAAGCTCTGACCAAACGCATTATCGATGTACAGGAAGAAGAGCGAAAACGTGTTTCCAACGATCTGCATGATGGTATCAATCAGCTTCTGGTTTCCATTCGTCATCGGTTGGAAATGACCATGGATTTAGTCAAGAACAACCAAAAACCCTTTGCTTTGCTGGAAAAGAGCCTCTCTATTCTGGATACCTCCATTGCCGACGTCAGACGCCTTTCCAAGGATCTGCATCCCTCAGCGCTTGATAATATGGGATTGGCCGCTGCCATTCGAGGACTGGGACGAGACTTTGAGGAAAGCACCAAGATCAAGACGACTATTCAAGCCAACACCATTGGTGATCGTTTGGAAGAAAAGGCAAAGATTGCTCTTTACAGAGTGGTACAGGAAGCCCTGACCAATGTTGCGCGCCATGCCGACGCTGATCAGGTAGAGATCATTTTGCGTAACGATGATGCAAAGAAAATGGTTGCTCTCTCCATTCGTGACAATGGCAAAGGCCTGGCCCATCCGGATAGCCCATTGAGCAACGAAGGCCTTGGTCTTCGTAACATGTATGAGCGCATCGAAAGCCATGGTGGCAACCTTACCATCCGAAATGCGCTGTCTGGAGGGCTTGAATTATTTGCCAATTTGCCGCAAAGCTAGGGTCGGGATAAATAACTAGGGCAAAAGCCCTGATACAAAACCGCCCAAGAAGAACGAGATCAAAAAAAATAAAAAGAACCAAACCAAACCAGAATGAGGCGGGCATGACCTTCCATCAAGAGTCTGAACAAGGGGGCGATTCAGACGAGCGTCCCAAGCTACGCATTGTAATTGCCGACGACCATGCCTTGGTGCGAGACGGTATCCGTGCCAGATTGGAACTGGAAGACAATCTGGAGATTGTTGCCGAAGCCGAAAATGGCCAGCAGGCAGTCGACCATACACGCCTCTATCAGCCCGACATTGTCATTCTTGATATCTCCATGCCACTGATGAATGGCCTTGAAGCCGCCAAAGCCATTCGTATGGAGAATAAAAGCTGCGGCATCCTGTTTCTCAGCATGTATGACAATCCCGAATATGTACAGGCCGCTATGGCCACCGGCGCCAATGGGTTTCTACTCAAGGATGTCTGCACACAAGGCATGGTCTCGGCCATCGCCTCTGTTGCTGCCGGTGGCTTCTATTTCTCCAAGAATGTCTCACTCTCGGCCTTGAAAGAAGAAGGCGAGAAAGCAGATCCCAATCCCTACAATCTGACGGATCGGGAAATGGATGTATTGCTCGGCATTGCTCAAGGCAAGGCCAACAAGGAAATTGCTGCTGATCTAGGCATTGGCGTACGAACAGTTGAAAGCCACCGCCAACGCATGCGGGAAAAAATCGGCGGCGGCAATGCAGCACAGCTCACCCATATCGCTATGGAAATGGGCCTCATCTCCCCTCAGAACGAAGAACCAAGCCTCAAGCCACCTGCCTTGGATTAAGTCTTTATTTTAGCAGGTTCTTTCCAACAAATGCATCAACCTTCCAGGAAACCGCTCTAAAGCAAATTAGCTGCCAGCAGGACACCACCAAATCCAGCCACAACAACGCCCGCAAGTGCTAGTACACCCACGCCTGCCCAGTCAAAGGCTCGGTGAGTCAGGCCACGTTCTGCCACCTTTTGCGACAAATGCCGTGCATAAACGGCAAACAAGGCTAGAAGAGCAATAGAGAGGCCTGTGCCCAACCCCATGGCGTAGGCGGACGCAACACCAGCCCAAAAGACATTCTGAGAAAGCGCGAAGACCAGAACAATCAGCGCACCTGAACAAGGCCGCAATCCCATGGAAAAGACCGCCAAGGCCATGGCTTTGAGCGACCGCGCCTGATCCGCCATTTCCAAACTTGGCGCATGACTATGCCCACAGGAGCAATTGCCATGCTCATCGTGATCGTGTCGATGATGAGAGTGATAACCATCAGAGTGATCATGATCGTGATGCCCGTGATCATGGTGCTCATGATGATGCCCATGTTGGTGATTATCGTGGTCATGACTGTGACCTGTCCCCTCGCCTTTCATGGCAAAGGCGGCACGCCAGGCCCGACTGAGCAACCATAGGCCCAGAACCACAAACAAAGCATAGGATGCCAATTCCATGATCTGCGCTGTCTGGGTGATCACCATGGAGGTCAAATTCAAAGCAATAGCTGCAATACCGATCAAGCCAACTGCAACACTGGCCTGAACCATGGCCGCAATCAACGCCAATAGCGCACCACGTCGTGCCGTCGCACCAGACGCGAAGAGGTAAGTGGTCAGCACAACCTTGCCATGACCAGGCCCAGCTGCATGAAAAGCCCCATAAGCAAAGGACAGCCCCAAAAGGCTGGTCAACGCCAACGGATCATCGGAAATGGCCTTTACCATGCCTTTCAACGCCAGATAAAATTCTGACTGCCGAGCGAGAATCCAGCCTTGAATGTCACCCCATAGGCCGGTAGCAACAGCACCGGTGGTTTCAGGCAACGCAACACCAAAGGGTGATGGGGCAGCAATAGCCAGATCAGACAGACCGATGCTCAAAGCAAGGCCAGCCAGAAACACAAGAGCAAACGCTCGATTTATTTGCATGTAAGCTGAACCTGATTGGCAAGAGTAGAAGTCATTTTCATCAAGTCTTCAGGGATTTCACGCTGATCAGCAGGAATCTGAGCCAACAACCCTATTGTGTCGTCATCCAAAGCTTCAGGCTTTTTCAAAGCTACCTTGCAGCTCTCATCAGCTCCCACCAACTTGGCAGTATTTTTTTCTGCAAAGGAAAAGTCGACAAAAAAGCTTGGATCATACACATCCAATACAAGATCGGCCTTACCATCAAGCTCAGCCACCACAGGCAAGGTGAAATGTAGCTCCAATTGATCCCCTTTCATACTCAACCAATAATCTTTGGGGTCAGTGAATGGCAATTCCTCTTTTGCGGGCGCACCTTTTACATAGAGGTCACTGAAATAGTCATATTCCGAAAGAGATTCGACATTCACCTGGGCAAGAGGCTGTAATTCCTCTCGAGACAGTTTGCCATCACCATTCTCGTCCAGCCCCTGGCTTGCAAAGGCACTGAAGGCATCATCAAACAGCCAGTGATGCTTGATGGCACTCACTTTGGTGCCATCCATAACAAGCTCTGTACGAACGCTCACCCAGACATGGGGATGTGCCAGTGCCTGTCCAACCGTGCCCATCAAACCGCCAAGGCAGGCCAGTCCCATCCCGATTGCCGCAATCTTTTTCATCACACTTCTCTCTTGCACGATGCCTCGCGACATCAATTCTGATGAGCATATCAAGCACCAGAGTCTGGCGACAACATGACATCACATAATCCACCAAAGGAATAATTGAACCAAAATAAGGCATACAGAGGGACAAAGTAGCATCAAAATGCGGTGAATTGCGATGAATTTAGACATTATTTTTCAAATTTTGGGAGATAATTTCTCAAACAATCAGTTTCGAGGAACACATGACCCTTATTCCAGAGGCCTTTGACATGGCTGTGACATTTGATCACCCCGAATTTGATCATCACGAGCAGGTTCTCTTCTGCACAGACAAGAAAAGCGGCCTGAAAGCCATCATAGCCGTTCATAACACAAATCTCGGTCCAGCCATTGGTGGTTGTCGCATGTGGCTCTACGAGACATCTGGCGAGGCCCTGACCGATGCCTTGCGCCTCTCCCGTGGCATGACCTATAAAAATGCTTTGGCAGGTCTTCCCCATGGCGGTGGCAAATCGGTCATCATTGCTGACTCTCACAAGGACAAGACGCCGGAACTGATAGAAGCGTTCGCTCATCATGTGAGGTGTTTGGCTGATCGCTATATCACCGCCGAAGATGTGGGTATCACCTCCGATGATGCAGACAGAATGGCCAGGATTGCGCCGAATGTTGGCGGCACGTCCGAGCAAGGTCTGGGCGATCCATCCCCATACACCGCGCTTGGCGTTTATCATGGCATCAAGGCGGCAGCTCAGCACAAATTTGGCGATGCCAATCTGAAAGGCCTGCGCATCAGCGTTCAGGGTCTTGGCAATGTCGGGTTCCGTCTGGCGACCCATCTATATGAAGAAGGCGCGATCCTCACGGTCTCTGATGTCTATCAGCCAAATCTGGATAAAGCCATTGCAACCTTTGATGCCGACACCTGCGCACCGGATCAGGCACATCTGGTGGATTGCGATATCTTTGCCCCATGCGCATTGGGTGGTGGCCTGAACAGCAAGACCATTCCTGAGATCAAAGCAACGGTTGTAGCAGGTGCTGCGAACAATCAACTCCTGAAGGCAGAAGACGACGAAGCCCTGCGACACGCAGGCATTCTCTATGCCCCTGACTATGTCATCAATGCTGGCGGCGTGATTGCTGTTGCCATGACTGGAAATGATGAGAAAGCCGAAGCTGAGGCGACAGAAAAAACCGTCGCCATCGGCGAGACACTGCTTGAAATCTTTGATGCGGCAAAAGCACAAAACCAGCCAACGGGCAAAATTGCTGACCAGATTGCTGAACAGCGCTTTGACAAGTAAGAAGTTATAAAGCTCATCTACGAGGCTATGGCCTAATACTGAAAACCCGCAGGAGTTTCCTCCCGCGGGTTCTCTTTTCGCCCACCACTTAAACTTTAAATCCTTACGCTCTCCAGCGTCTCAGCAACAAAGCATTGGAAACGACAGAGACCGATGACAAGGCCATCGCGGCACCAGCCAGTGCAGGGTTGAGGAAGCCAAAGGCTGCCAACGGAATTCCGATCACGTTATAGATGAAGGCCCAGAACAGGTTCTGCCAGATCTTGGCATAGGTTCTGTTGGCAATATCTAGACTGCTGGCCACAAGACGTGGATCGGACCGCATCAAGGTAATCGCCGCCGCACCAATGGCGACATCAGTACCAGAGCCCATAGCCACACCCAGATTGGCCTGCGCAAGAGCTGGAGCATCATTGAGCCCATCCCCAACCATCGCCACATGATGACCGTCTGCCTGCAATGCTTTCAAATGATCCAGCTTTCCTTGCGGACTCATGTCACCTTTGGTCTCGTCCAGACCAAGCACACCGCCAACCCGTGCAGCAACCTCCTCATTGTCACCACTGAGCATGGCAGTCTTCAGGCCACGCTCCTTCAGATTAACAATGGCCTCACGGCTCTCAGGGCGAGCCGGATCAGCAAAAGCCAGCACGCCAATCAGTTGCCCATCTTTCGAGACAAAGCTGATACTCTGACCTTCATCCCGCAAACGATCCGCCAAACTGATGCCTTCGCCAAGATCGACGCCTTTGTCTTCAAGGAAGCTTTGTTTGCCGATCAGCATGGACTGCCCATCGACCAAGGCTTCTACGCCCTTGCCAACACGAGCGGTCACATCCTCAGCCTTGAGCGATGGATCAAAGACCTCACCGGCGGCACTAACGCTGGCCCGCGCTAGCGGATGCTCACTCCCGGATTGAACGCTCGCAACCAATCGCAACAGCTCTTCACTGTTCAAACCCTCATAAGGGGCAACATGCACCAAAGCAGGTTGGCCAGAGGTGAGTGTTCCCGTTTTATCAAACAGGATCTGATCAATCTTGCGCACCTCTTCCAGCACATCGATGTCGCGGATCAAAATGCCTTGCCGCGCCGCAGCGCCCGTTCCCGCAACCAGCGCCGTTGGCGTCGCCAAACCCAGCGCGCAAGGACATGCAATCACCAGAACGGAGACTGACGCCACAAGCGCTTGCTCGAAGGAACCTGTTGCCAGCATCCAACCGGCAAAGGTCAGGATTGCCAGCACGACAACGACAGGCACGAAGATGGCAGACACACGATCGGCCAAGCTTTGCAGCTTGGCGCGGCCGGTCTGGGCCTGGTCCACCAGGCGGGTGATCCGCGCCAGCACCGTATCTTCACCAAGAGCGGTGACTTTCAGGATGACAGAGCCAACGCCATTGATGGCACCGGTCACAACCTTGTCACCTTCCGTCCGTACCACAGGCAGGCTTTCACCGGACAGCAATGCTTCATCAAACTCGCTCTTACCTTCGGTGATCATCCCATCAACGGGCACAGTCTCCCCGGGCAGAACACGCACCAGATCTCCAGCCTTGATCTGATCAATCCCGACATCTTCGTCAGCCTTGCCTTCACGCACCAAACGCGCGGTTTGCGGGCGCAAATTCATCAAGGCACGCAATGCATCAGACGCTGAGCGGCGAGCGCGACCTTCCAACCATTTACCGAACAGGATCAAGGTCAGAATGGCAGCTGACGCTTCGAAATAGAGATGACCTTTGGCCCCATCGCCAAGGCTCACGACCTGATAGAGCGAGAAGAGAAAGGCAGCCGTCGTACCAAGTGCCACCAGCACATCCATATTGGCCGCCTTGGAGCGCAGAGCCTTGAAGGCCCCGACATAAAAACGCTTGCCGACAATCACCTGAACAGGGCCAGCCAGCGCCAATTGCCACCAAGGGGCCAGATGCAAATCCAGCCCGAACCAGTTGGTAAACATCGGCGCAACAAGGGGAATTGTCAGAACCATTGAGAAGATGAACAACTTGAAGCTCGCTTGTTCTTCTTCCTGTCTTTGCTGATCCAGCGCATCGGCTTGTTTCTGTCGATCGGCAATCGAACCCTGACGCAGACTGGCACCAAAGCCTGTCTTCTCGATCATGGCTTTAACATCATCAGCATCAAAAGCATCGCTGACCTGCACATCTGCGCGCTCAAGCGCCAGATTGACATTTGCTGTCACACCGTCCTTGGCATTGAGTACCCGCTCAACCCGAGAGGAACAGGCAGCGCAATGCATGCCTGTAACATCAAAAACGAAAGTCTGTTCTGCCGCTTTACTGGCAGCAGCATTTGTCTGGATTGCACTTGAAACCGACATGATCAGAAAATCCTTATCACCAATAACCTATGGTCCTGAGACATTGGTCCTATGGCAACATAGAGATTCCAGTGACTGGAAGGTCAAGTCGATATCGACCAGTATTCACATGCTGTGACATTATGCGCGATCACGAGAGTGCTGGTAGATCGAAGTCGGCAACTTCACCAGCATAGACAACGAAGCCGCTGACAATATGCTCAATCAACGCCTTGCCTTTTTCGGCATCGGCGATGCTGGCATCGCCAACCACACCATGCTCATTCAGATCGCTCGCCATCCAGCCCATGGGCTTGCGACCATAAAAGCGCAAATGCTCTTTTGTCGTGACCAGATCTTCCTGACTGGATAAAAAAGCCTGTGCCATTTGCATATCCACCAGATCAGGGCGCAAATGCAGCATCATGGAAGTTTCAACATCGCCGCCATGAATGCCAAAGGCCTGCTCATCAGCCGAGAAGAGCCCATCAGGGGAACCGAACCGCAGCCAGTTTGTGGCAGACACCTGCATGGCATGATGCACGCGCATATCCTGCATCAGGATATCCATCAACGGACTATTGCCGCCATGGCTATTGATGATGATGGCTTTGCGCACACCAGAACGCTTGCCACTAAGCAGCAGATCCGTCCAGAGCGGAAGGAGATGTTTCCAGCTCGAAGTCAGCGTTCCAGCCTGATCAATATGCTCCTCAGACCAGCCAATTTGCTGCAAAGGCATCAAGACCAGATCCAGATCAGCCGGGCAAATGCGGCGCAGTTCCTCAATATAGCCCTCGGCCAAAAGAGCATCGGTTCCGACAGGCAGATGCGGACCATGCTGTTCAATCGCGGCAATGGGCAGAACCACAATCGCCTCGGCCATGCGATCTTGCGTGAACGCATCGCGTCCCAACTCTCGCCAATCCCAAACAGCCATTCTGCCCTCGCCTTCTTCTTCATCTCGTCTCTTTTAGAGCGCGTTCCCGAAAAGTTGAAGCACTTTTCGGATAAGAACTCGCTTCAAGCAAAAATGTAACGGATCAAGTTTATGAACTCTAGGGGCAATCACAGATTGTCTCTAAATCGCCTTTGGTCCCACATAAACGGCGCGTGGGCGAATATGTTGACCAGATCCATATTGCTCAATGGCGTGGCCGATCCAGCCAACCATGCGCCCGGCGCAAAACAGAGCCATACCGCTGGTCTCGGGCAGACCCAGAATATCCTTCAAAACTGCCAGCGAGAAATCGATATTAGGAGCCAGACCAAAGAGCCGTTTTGCCTCTTCAATCAATTCCTGCGTCAATCGCATGCGCGGATGATCAGGATAGGCCTCTTCAATCGCATTCAGCAGGCACACCGCTCTCGGGTCGATCTGATCGTAAAGCAAATGCCCGAAGCCGGGTAACTTGTCCGCCCGCATCAAGCGCTCTTCCATCATGGCTGCAACATCCAGATCGGATGGCAAACCGTCCAGCCAATGCTCCACCTGCACACTGGCACCTCCATGCTTTGGACCGAGGAATGTGCCCAAACCCGATACCAGAGCCCCATGCAATGGCGCACCGGTTGAAGCCGCCACCCGCACGGCATAGGCACTGGAATTCAGCTCATGATCAGCGCTCAGCACCAAGGCGGCAGATATCAATTGCCGATCACTCTCCTCCTTGATCCCCCAGGCATTGGCCATGACATCGGCAATAGGCAAACTGGAAGGCGGCATATTCACCAACTCAGATGCCACCAATCTGCAAAGAGCAGCCCCATGCCGCCAGAGAAGCGAGGGATGATGAGCATAGGCCGAGCGATCCACCACGGGCCAAGCCGATAGCATCACCATGGCACGCTCCACCGCCCGCAATGCCTGCGGCGCACTGGCCAAAGGGCGACTGGGTGCTTCATCATCAAACGGATTGATGCCATCGCATCCCCAAAGAAGCGTTGCCACCGATTCCAGAGAACTTTCTCCTGCCAGTTCAGTCGCTCGCCGTCCGCGATAAAGTGGCCCGAATTCCGGATCAATGTCTGTCAAGGAAGAATGGATGATAGTGGGTTCAGATTTCTCGGTCCCTCCCCCTTCAGCTTGTTGCCGCAAAGCCGGATCCCGCAAACGAAACGCACGAACGTCGGATGCCGAGTAAAGCCGCGCCCGCCCCGGTCCCGGCTCAGAGCGGATCAAGCCGCGGCTGACATAGGAATAAAGCGTTTCGACCCGTACCCCCAGTTCCGCTGCGGCCTCTCGTGCAGAGAGCATGATCTCGTCCGGCATCCACTATCTCACTTATATTGATATATTGATATATTGATTGTATCTATCAAGATTGATCAATGCTGATAATTGCACGAAAAGCCTGTCCTATCAAATGACAAATATGAGAGGACATTGCCATGACGCAGATTGCAGCCATCCACGCCCCGGGCCTTGAAAACATCATCGTAGCCGAGACCACATTGAGCCATGTCGATGGACAAAAGGGAGAATTGATCCTGCGCGGCAAAGCCATCGATGACATTGCAGGCAAGCAAAGCTTCGAAGAAGCTGTCTGCCATCTCTGGCAAGGTCTTCTGCTGCCCTCACAGACCAATCTCACCCCAGCTTTTGGAACTGCCAGACTGAAAGCCTTCCAAGCCGTCGAACAGCTCGCCCCCTTGGCAAAGGAGCTCTCTGTCATCGACTGGATGCGCTTAGGTCTTGATAGCCTGACAATCGACGAGGATGAGAGAACAAATGCTGTCGAATTGACCGCGGCCTTGGCTGTTTTCTTAACCTCTGCTCGCCGATTGAAGCAAGGTCAAACGCCAATCACTCCCGATCCAGAAGCTGGTTTTTCAAAGGATCTACTCTTCATGCTTCATGGCAGCGAGCCCGACAAGGAAGCTATTGATGCAATGGATCGTTATCTTGTCACCATTCTGGATCATGGCCTCAATGCCTCGACCTTCACCGCCCGCGTGGTAGCCTCTACCCTCTCCGATATGCGCTCATGCCTCTCCGCTGCGATTGGCGCTCTGAAAGGCCCATTGCATGGCGGAGCACCGGGGCCAGTACTGGACATGATCGAAGATATTGGCGAGCCAAAGAAAGCCGATCGCTGGATTGAACAGGAGCTCAATGCAGGCAATCGTCTCATGGGCTTTGGTCATCGGGTCTATCGGGTGCGTGATCCAAGAGCTGATGTTTTGAAAGAGGGGCTCAAATCCCTCACCCATCTGACCGACCGCATTGAAAAAGCCCAAGCCATCGAGCAAGCAGCGCTAAAAGCCTTGAAGCGTCATAAGCCGGACCGGGTGCTGGATACCAATGTGGAATTCTATACAGCGGTGCTACTGGATGCCATTGGTTTTGACCGCACGCTCTTCACGCCTCTTTTTGCGGTAGGTCGTTCTGCTGGTTGGGCCGCTCATGTCATTGAACAGCAAAGCGCTGGCAAGCTGATCCGCCCGCAATCGCGCTATATCGGGCCATCAATCTAGCATCCTGAACCGACCCCCCTCCCCCTCCCGACAACTCACAAGGGTACCATATCGGGTGGTTGAGAGGGGGAGACGGGATCATGTAATTCAAGTTTTCAAAAGACCTCTGCAGAATGAGGATTATTGTGATCTGGCGCGGAAATGTGATGCCGAGGATCGCAACATAGCCGGAACTATTTGAGAACCGGAGGCGATCATTGACAAAGTCAGAGCGCAAAAGGACCATTATGCAGTGGTCTTTTAAAAGCAAAAAGGCCACCTTCCATAAGGAAGATGGCCTTTTCCGTCTTGGGAGGTCGTCACCCGATAACTCGCAGCCTATCGGGTGACAATTTCTGGTCCCATGAGGGCCGTTGGAAGCGCCGTAGAAATCCAAGGCACATAGGTTACCAGAATGAGGAAGATCATCAGGATGCCGACCCACGGCAGAGCGGCTTTCACCACCTGCACCAGTGACATCCCGGTAATGCCCGAGGTCACGAACAGATTCAGACCAATCGGCGGCGTGATCATGCCGATCTCCATGTTCACCACCATGATGATGCCAAGGTGAATTGGATCAACACCCAGCTCGATGGCAATCGGGAAGACCACTGGAGCAACAATCAAGAGCAAGCCTGATGGCTCCATGAACTGACCACCCAGCAACAACAGGATGTTGACGGCCAACAGGAAGGTCCACCAGTTGAAGCCAGCGCCAATCATCAGATCAGTGATCTGTTGCGGAATACGCTCGGTTGTCAGCACATGGGCAAACAGAAGCGCATTGGCGATGATGAACATCAGCATGATGGTGGTCTTGGCAGAGTCCGTCATCACCTTCTGCGTATCACTATGGAAGATAGCAGGCACCGAGCGCGTAACCATCATATAGGTGTTGCGGAAAGTCGCCTCACCCAGACCTTCTTCAGGCTTGCGCCATGGCACACCCTTCAGTGGACCCATATCGCGATAGATGAACAGAGCGATGAAGAAGGCGTAGACAGCCGCCACAGCAGCCGCCTCGGTCGGGGTGAAGATACCACCATAGATACCGCCAAGAATGATGATGATCAGGAACAGACCAAAGGCACTGTCACCAGCAGCAGAAAGGAATTCCCCCATGCCTTTCCATGGCTGACGCGGGTAATTGTTCTTCTTGGCCGAAAAATAGATCCCGCCCATCAACATCAGGCCAGCCAGAAGACCAGGAATGACGCCGGCAAGGAACATACGACCCACGGACACATCGGTCGCAGCAGCATACACAACCATCACGATGGATGGAGGAATGAGGATGCCCAACGTCCCGGCATTGGCGATCACGCCAGCCGCAAATTCCTTCGGATAGCCAACTTCCTTCATACCGGCAATCACGATGGTACCAATCGCCACCACGGTGGCAGGCGAAGAGCCGGAGAGCGCTGCAAACAACATACAAGCAAACACACCGGCCATAGCCAAACCACCGGGGAACGGGCCCACCACGGCAATGGCAAAACGAATAATCCTGCGCGCAACACCACCCGTGGCCATGAAGGAGGAGGAGACGACGAAGAATGGAATGGCAAGAAGCGTATAATGCTCGGTCGCTTCAAACAATTTCTGGGCAATCGACGCCATGGAATCGTTGGAGAACAAGGCGATATAGAGCACACTGGACAAACCCAGCGAGATTGAGATTGGCGCACCAATAAACAGAAGGCTAAGGACCAGCCCAAATAGAAAGAGAGTTTCCACGTTGCTGTCTCCTAAACCGCGTCTTTATTCTCGGCCACAAGGTCTTCAGCCTCATGACTGGCGATGATCATCTTGCGATCACCCTTGATGATCTGCCAGGCAGCCTGCAGACAGCGAAAGGCAAACAGCGCCAAACCGATAGGAAGAATGGAATAGGCAAGCCAGCGCGGCACTTCATTGTCATAGATTTCCCATCCCAGAGCCGGCGCCACACCATTGGCAAACCAGCCAGGGAAATGAAGCTCTTCCAGACCGATATTGAATTTCCACATCGTGCCAAGATAACGCCAGGAACCATACAGCAGGAAACCAGCATAAACGACACCAGCCAAAGCCCCAATCACGGCAACGATGCGAAAGGCCCGACTTGGCAGCAGATTGATCATTGCATCTACCCCCAGATGCGCGCCGATCTTGATGCCATAGGACATGCCGAACAAAATCATCCAGGCAAACATCAAAGTGGTCGCTTCCAAAGCAGCGCCCCAGCCTGAATTGAACACATAACGCGCAATCACCTGCGAGAAGGACAACAAGGTCATCCCTGCCAGCAGCAGAGCGATTACACTCTCTTCAAATTTCGTGACGAATTGCGAAAGACGTTCCATCTTTCCTCCCCAACAGCCAATCCTGGCCTCGTTGAAGAATGGGCGGTCAAATGACCGCCCATTCCAATCTATTTGATGCCAGACTTATTTCTTGTTGGCGGACAGAGCAGAGTCGATCAGCTCTTGGCCGATATCGTCCTTGAACTTGTCCCAAACAGGCTTCATGACATCGACCCAGGCCTGACGCTCATCAGCGGACAGCTCACGGATCTTACCGCCAGCTTCCAGGATCTTCGCACGGTTCTGGGTGTTGATCTCGGTGGACATGGAGTTACGGGTAGCAGAAACCTCATCCATGATTGTCTTCAGCTGATCGCGAACTGCTGGATCCAGGCCGTCCCACCATTCGGTAGAGGTCACAACCAGATAGTCGAGAACCTGGTGGTTGGTCTCGGTTACACCATCCTGAACTTCGAAGAACTTCTTGGTGTAGATGTTTGACCAGGTGTTTTCCTGACCATCAACAACGCCGGTCTGCAGAGCGCCATATACTTCTTTAAAGGCCAGCTTCTGTGGGTTTGCTTCCAGTGCTTCGATCATGGCAACAGCCACTTCAGAAGTCTGAACGCGGAACTTCAGGCCAGCCGCGTCGGTTGGAGCAACCAATGGCTTGTTGGCGGAGAAGTTCTTGATGCCGTTATGCCAGTAGCCAAGACCCTGCAGGCCTTTACGCTGCATGCTGTCCAGCAGCTTCTGACCATCTTCAGAGGTCTGGAAGCGATCAACTGCGTCGATGTCGTTGAACAGGAATGGAAGATCGAACAGACGGAACTTCTTGGTATATTTCTCGAACTTGGCAAGGGATGGAGCAGCCATCTGAACGTCACCAAGGAGCAGAGCTTCCAGAACCTTGTTATCGTTGAACAGCTGGGAGTTCGGGAAGACTTCCATGCAAGCCTTGCCATTCATCTCTTCGTTCACGCGCTTAGCCAGCAGCGTTGCAGCTTCGCCCTTTGGATGGCCGGTTGCAGCAGTCACGTGAGAGAATTTGATGACCACTTCGCCGTCATCACAATTAGCCATTGCAGGAGCCGCACCAGCCATAAGAGCAGCAGTTGCAGCCGCAAGAACGAACTTTTTCATATCTATCTTCCTCCCGGAAATCATCATCAGCCCGCAGGTTCAGTCCCTTGGGCAGTTAAAGATGCAAAATAGATAGCAAGGCCCGTGCCAGTTTATAAATTTTTCGTAAATTTCAGGATTCGTCTTGAGATTCCAATCACTCATCCTATCTATGCAAAAAGCGCCAAATTCCGCACCGTCCAGACACATGTCACCATTCCCACACACACAAAGTGGAGAATGTCACCTTTTCTATACAGTTTTATATGTCTTCACGCTAATCCTGATCTGACGATCAGGGCTCCAGACGGGACGAACCATACGGTTCGGTCACCTATCGGTTCCCGATGAAAGCGCCGTGCTTTCACCGAATTCTTTTATCCTTGAAAGCATTTATTCCTCTCACGGCTAATCCTTGGCTTCGCCAAGGGCCTGCGAGGGCGCGGGCTATACAGCCCGGTCGCTTATCAGCTCCCGGCAGAAACCTATGTTTCTGCCGAATTCATTTATCCTTCAGAGATTAGCTTGGGAAAAGGATCCGCAAAAGGAAATTCTTCCTTTTGCGACGGCCGATAGGCAAGCGCGAAGCGCACCCCCATAGGCCCTGATCGTCAGATCAGGATTAGCCGTGAGGGAAACAAAGCCGTGAAGACATCTAAATTTACTCCAACCCGTACTTCGCCATCTTGTCATAGAGAGTCTTGCGGCCCACGCCCAAAGCTTCAGCAGCTTTGGTGCGGCATCCCTCCTGCCGGCGAAGTTCTTCGGCGACTAAGCGTTTCTCATATGCGCCCACGCGCTCAGAGAGACTATTGGCTTGCAGGGCATCAGGCTCGATCACCTCATCACCCAAACCCAAGGACAAACCCAACACAAAGCGGTCGGCAGCGTTGCGCAGCTCGCGGACATTGCCTGGCCAGTCATAATCCATCAGCCGATCCAGAAGCGTTGGCTGAAGATCCGGGATCTCCTTGCGATAACGAGACCGTGCACCACGAGCGAGGAAGTTGAAGAGATCCGGAATATCTTCCTTGCGATCCCGCAAAGGCGGGATATTTAATGTCACGACATTCAAACGATAGAAAAGGTCGGCGCGGAACTGCCCTTCCTTGCTGGCCTGCTCAAGATCGGTTTTGGTCGCAGCAATGAAACGGATATCGAGAGAAATGGACTTGTTTGTACCAAGCGGCTCGATTGTACGATCTTCGATGACCCGCAACAGCTTGACCTGTAGTTCCAACGGCATGGATTCGATCTCATCCAAAAAAACCGTACCGCCATTGCCGTGTTCCAATTTACCCACGCGCTTGGAGGAGGCCCCTGTAAAGGCCCCTTGCACATGACCGAACAATTCGGATTCGATGATCTCGGCAGGCAAACCACCACAATTGAGCGCAACAAAAGGCTTGTCGGCGCGTTTGCCTTCTTCATGCAGCGCCCGAGCCACCATTTCCTTGCCCGCTCCGGTCTCACCTTCAATCAGAACATCCGCATCCGTATCTGCCAATGCCAGAATTTCCGCACGAAGCCGGTTCATCAAGGCGGAGCGCCCAACGAGGCGTCCCTCCAGCTCGCTCTCTTCTGCGAGTTCCTGACGGAGCGCACGGTTCTCCAGCACCAGCCGACGCTTTTCCAAAGCTCTCGTGACAACAGACACCAGCTTGGCAACCGGGAACGGCTTTTCAATAAAGTCATAGGCACCAGCCCGCATGGCTTCCACAGCCAGAGGTACATCACCATGACCGGTAATCAGAATGACCGGAAGGGCATCATCAATATCCTGGACCTCTTTCATCAGATCCATCCCGTCAACATCGCCCATGCGGATATCAGAAATCAGGATGCCATCAAAATGACGGGAGACCCATTCCAGCACCCCATCGGCCCCATCGAAATCCTGAACATCGAAGTCAGCCAGCTCCAGCCCCTGCTTCAGGGCAAAGCGAACCTCTTCCTCGTCTTCGGCCAGCAATACTTTGGGACCCATGATCCAACTTCCTTAGTTCAATCTCGCCCAAAGGAGCGAAAATTTAGCCTATGATGCCAGAGGCAGGCGAATTTCAAAACAGGTAGTAAAGGCAGGATCCGGCGCATCAATCAATGTAAGCTGCCCACCAAAGCCTTTGACCAGATTGAAGGCAATCGGCAAGCCGAGCCCCAATCCATGTCCTTTATCCTTGCTGGTGACAAATGGCTCGAAGATTTCACCCTTCAAAGCATCTTCCACCCCACCGCCATTATCACACACCCTGATGATACCCGTCTCATCCTGCTCGAAACATTCAATACGAATGGTCCCGGTCGTCAAACCGGCATCGAGAAAAGCATCCAGCGCATTGGAGATCAGATTGATCAGAACCTGCTCCAGACGAGTATGCCCTGCCATCACTTCAAGGGTCTTGTTCTCGCTCAAGGCAACAATCTCAATCCCCTGCTTTTTGGCCTGTGGCATCATCAACATCATGGCCTCGTCCAGAATGACGGAAACAGACACCGCTTTGGTATCGACACCGGGACGACGGGCAAAGGTTTTCAGGTTACGAGAGAGTTTAGCAAGACGATCCACGAGTTTACTGATCCGGACCAGATTATCGCTACCCTGCTCCGATTTACCGGCTTCAAATAGAAGCTGTGCATTCTCCGCATAAGAGCGAATGGCCGCCAGCGGCTGGTTATATTCATGGCTCAAAACAGCTGACATCTGACCGATAGCTGCCAGTTTAGCGGAATGGATAAGCCCGGCCTGGGTCTGGCGCAATTCCTTGGTACGATCTCTGACACGCCGTTCCAGCCACAAAGCGGAAGCTTTATCCTTGCGCCTCTGCGTCAATTGAAGCTGTTGTCGGTTGAAAGCAACCCACAACCACCCAAGCAAAAAACTGCCAAACATGGCCACTGCCGCCCCAACACTGGCGGCAACAAGCGCAGGTTTTCTCAAAGGTTCAAGCGCATAGAATGTCCAGCCAAGAAGAGGATCAACGTGAATAGCAGCTACGAACCGTTGCTTGGCTCGTGATCCACGAACTGAAACAAGACCAGGGCCAAACAGGCTGGCATCAGCCAACAAAGTAATCTCGCTGGTCAAATCCAAATCATCCAAAGGCTGACCAACAGATCTGAATCCGGCTCCAAACCAACCATCACGATTGGAAAGGATGACCCGTCTGGACGCATCCACGGCAATGATCGGCTCCGCAGAGAGCGCCCAATTCTCTTCGGTTTCGCTCATATCGACATGAACGGAAAGCGCCCCAACAAGCACTCCGTCTCGTCGCACAGGACTGGAAAAAATATAGATTTGCCCATCTTTCTCGGCGGGCAGGCGTCGCCCAAGGCGCCCCTGAAACGCATCAACAATATCAGGACGAAACCCGACTTGGCCATTCTCATCAGAAACACGGATCAGTTGATGATCAAGCACCAATAATCGATCCCCGTTCAGATAAGTCAATTCAATCTCGACGGCACTGCTCATCACCCCAAGCTGTGAGAGTGTAACGAGTGCGGCCTCCTTCTCCTGCCAATCAGGAGCATTAGACAAGATTGAAAGAACGTCTGGACGTCGAGCCGCAAGAGGTGCGAGCAACCGGTATTTCTCCAAAGAATTTGCCAGAGCCTGAACCTGCAAGGTAAGCCGGGCCTCGGCCTGATCCTGACTTGTGATCAGAGCCAACCGGTACCCCAATACACCGGCTATCATCACTGCAATTGCAAGAAAAACAGCAGCGACTGTCAGAACAAGTCTATGCGCTCGTGCCAAATCTGCCGGACGTAGAACGCGCTCTGCCATAAAACAACCTGCCCAGGACCAATTGTCCTTCATATATGAGGGATGACTATCTGATGAACCAAATCTAGGAAAAAGGCAATGCTGCCTCGGTTTCTTGAGCTATTGAAGTCCCGGTCTAGTCACCCGAATCTAAAGTTCGTCACATTGAGCAGTGAGCACCAAACGAACTTTAGATTCAAAAGGGTGACTAGCAAATATATGCTTCTAGTGTGGTTTTCGGAATTGAAATAGGCAAATGAACTTGCCGATAAATGATACCTATTTCAATTCCACCACACTAGCCCAGAGCCTCTTTCAAATGCGCCAGATTATAAGGCCCTTCTTCTTTCAGACTTTCCAGAACGATGGAGGTGCGCACATGCTGCACACTTTCGTGAGGCAGGAAGATATCATTGACGATCTCGGAGAGCATGGAGAGATCATTAACCACCAGTTTGACCAGATAATCCATATCCCCCACCAATGCATGGGCTTCTCTCACGGCAGCAACCGACTGTAACAGATTGCGAAAATATCTAGCCGTATCCCGGCTATGGGTATTGAGGGTCACATTCATGAAAACGGTGACTTCCAGACCCAGTTTTTCAGGGGCCAAAGATGCCCGATAGCCACGTATGATGCCTTCTTTCTCCAGTCGACTACGCCGCCGTGAGCATTGCGAGGCTGACAGATGCACCAGCTCTGACAAATCCTGATTGGTCATGGCTCCGTCTTGCTGAAGCGCATCCAGCAAGCGCAAATCAAAGCTATCCAGCTCCATTACATGCATATTCCCTTACGTTAACGCACACAATGTGCGAAACAGACCGCAATATTGCGACAGAAAGCACACATTTTGCAAGCCATTTGCCCCACACTAGGCGCATATATAACAACCCCACCCCTTGATTAGTTTCTTGATCCCGGCGAACCTCCTTGCCGGGATTTTTTTTGGCTTGATATGTCTTCACGGATTTTATCTCTTGCGGCTATTCCTCGCCTTGCTCGGGCCTGCGAGGGCACGCTTTGCGCTTGCCTATCGGCCGTCGCAAAAGAAAGGATTTTCTTTTGCGGATCCTTTTCCCCCACCAATCGCTCGTGGAAAAAGAATTCGGTGAAAGCCTAACGCTTTCACCGGGAACCGATAGGTGACCGGGCCGACAAGATACGCCATCGAGCCAAGGCGAGATGAAAAGCGTATTGATAAGGATGGCCCGCCCTCCCGGAGGCCTTCGCGAAAGCGACGATTAGCCGTGAGGGATATAATGAAAAACCCGCTGAGATATCTCAGCGGGTTTTAAACATTTCAGACTGAAGCAAGCTTATTCAGCTTCATCCGGTTTCGGATAAGGCAAGAATGCGTTCAGCAAGATCGCAACCACAGCAGAGAGACCAATGCCCTTGATGTGGAAGTCGCCATAGCCAACTTCCATGCCGCCAATGCCGACAACCAGAACCACGGATGCAATGATCAGATTGCGTGGCTCGGTCAGCGCATCACCCACACGCAGAAGCGTGGAAACACCAATCACCGCAATGGCACCGAACAGGATGAACAGGATGCCGCCCATCACAGGCACAGGAATGGAGCCTAGGATAGCGCCGAGTGTGCCTGAGAACGCCAGAACGATGGCCCAGATGGCAGCAAATGTCATGATGGCAGGGTTGAATGCCTTGGTCAGCGCCACAGCACCGGTCACTTCCGAATAGGTGGTGTTTGGAGGACCACCAAAGAAGGCCGCAAGACTTGTTGCCAGACCATCGCCGAGAAGGGTGTTTTTGAGACCTGGCTTGGTCAGATAATCCTTCTTGGTAACATTCGAGATCGCTGCAACATCGCCAATATGCTCAATCGCCGGGGCAATAGCCACAGGCAAGATGAACAGGATCGCTTCCAGATTGAATTCTGGCAGGGTGAAAGCAGGAACTGCAAAGACCGGCGCAGCAGAGACCGCATCCAGATTGACCATGCCGAAGGCAAAGGCAGTGGCATAACCAGCCAAAATACCGACCAGAATTGGCAACAACTTGAACAGCCCCTTACCCAGCAAGGACACCAGAATGGTCGCAACAATGGACACCAGAGCCACAATCACGGCCTGATCAAGCGGCACCAATTGTGCTGCACCATCGCCGGTTTTGCCTTGTGCCATATTCACGGCAACAGGCGCCAGCGACAGACCGATCACCATGATCACCGGGCCAACAACAACCGGTGGCAGGATGCGATCAATGATGCCCTGCCCTTTGACGCGCACCAGAAGCGACAAGGCCACATAGACCAGACCGGCTGCGAACAGACCGGACATGGTGGCAGCAACGCCCCAGGTTTTCACACCGAAAATGATCGGCGCGATGAAGGCAAAGGAAGAAGCGAGGAAAACCGGAACCTGACGCTTGGTGACAAACTGGAACACCAGCGTACCGGCACCTGCGGTGAACAACGCCACAGATGGATCAAGACCGGTAAGAATTGGAACGAGAACCAAAGCACCGAAGGCCACAAACAACATTTGCGCCCCGAGCAGAATTTGACGACCGACCCCCATGTCAGCCGAAGAGTGATCTTCGGACATTTTATGTCTCCCAACTGGATCAGCCACCCAATCCAAGTAAGGGTACAGGGCCGATCCATCATGAAATTTTTGTTTGGATCGAGTTTGTTGTCTGCCTGATTCTAGACCAAAGTGGAAAGTCCTTTTTTCATAAAACCGCAATATGCCGCGATTCCAGAACGGGTTTTGCGCAATTTTGGACAAAATGAAAAAGGGAGCGCCAGGCACTCCCCTCATCCGTTCATCCAGATAATGCGATCTTAATCCAGACGCGCTGCATGCCATGCCACATGATCTGCAAGGAAGGTGGAGATGAAATAATAGGAATGATCATAGCCGCCTTGCAGACGCAAGGTCAGATCAATACCCGCCTTACGGCAAGCGGCATCAAAAGCCCAAGGCTTCAGCTGCTCTTCAAGGAAGTTATCAGCCATGCCCTGATCGATCAGGATATCCTTCTCCCAACCTTCAGAGGCAACCAGCGCACAGGCGTCATAAGCAGCATAAGTGGCTTCATCATCTCCGAGATAATTCTTGAACGCCTTCTGACCCCAAGGGCAATCCATCGGATTGACGATTGGTGCAAAAGCGGAGACCGACTGGAAGAGATCGGGGTTCTTCATCGCCAAAGTCAGCGCGCCATGGCCACCCATGGAATGACCGGTCAAACCAATGGCGTCTTCATCCAATGGCAGGCTGTCAATCAACAGCTCTGGCAATTCTTCCGCAATATAGCTTTCCATCTGGAAATTGGATTTCCATGGATTTTGGGTGGCATTGAGATAAAAACCAGCACCTTGTCCCAGATCATAAGCCTCATCATTGGCAACCGCCTCACCGCGCGGGCTGGTATCCGGTGCGACAAAGATCATCCCATGCTCGGCCGCATGTTGCTGCGGAAAGCCTTTCGTCATGACATTTTCCCATGTACAGGTCAGGCCAGACAGATAGATCAGTGAAGAACAGGCATAGCCATCCAAAGCTTCACGGGGCAAGAAGACAGCAAAATCCATGTCAGTTCCGGTTGATTTGGACGCATGGCGATAAACCCGTTGCTCACCACCAAATGATTTTACCTTGGAAATCAGTTCCATTGCCCCTCCTCGAATCATCCCGGCTTTCACAGAGCGAGATGGATCCTGTAAATTTTACAACGCGTTTCCGAAAAGCTGCAGACTTTTCGAACAAGAACCCGCTTCACAAAAAGAGTGAAAGCAAATCTTGCGTTTCAGAAATCGCAGATCTGCTCTAGTGAAAAACCAGGTCAGAATTATGGACCATGGCAAAAGAGCAATGCTCTGGCTGAACATCGCTCCTTTATCTAACAGAAGAATGACTGCCATACCATGACAGTTTTGTTGTTGTGCCGTCAGTTTTCGGATTTCGCCTACTTGCGTTTCACCGGCTTACCCATGAATTTCAAGCGCTTTGCAATGGCGGCATCACAGCGACCATTGGGACGACGCACCACCACTTCCTTGGAGAAAGACAGCAGATGCCCAATCGGTCCACCCGTAAAAGCGGGCGTCCCTTGTTGCAAAATCTGCAGAACAGCATAATCACCACCCGCATCCGTCAGCATGGCGTAAGGAGCGCCATTGGCCATGATCGCAATCTGGCCTGTACGCAGCAGACGAGTCTGAACCGCTATTTTCTGCTTGTCAAAAGTCAGAGACGTATCGGACAGGGAAATCATTTCCTTGCGCTTGCCAGAACCCACAACCTGCCAGCGTCCCTGCAGATCCTTCATATTGGTATCAACCGCCAGACAGGAGCCATCTGCATTGGGAACGGAAAGACGACGCGCTGTGCCTTTTTCAAGGATGGCACCATCAGCGGACAATTGATAAGCCATGTGATATTCATCGATCATGGCCACATCGACCCGCGCTTTTGACAATCCGTTCACGCCCACATTGCGCGCATAGAATTGATAGCTGGAGCCGGGAACCGAACCCTGACGCTTATAAAGCCAGATCCGAGGCATCTTGCCATCAAAAATCAACCAGTCACTCATGACCAGGGGACGAAGATTGTTACCGTCATTCAACTCCCATACACCGGTAAAGAACGGTGTATCGTCCGCTGCTTTCGCTTCAAAGCTCACACCGCCGACAAGCACCGCAGCACCGACGGCAACGCCGAGAACAGCAGAAGTTGTTTTAGAGAAAAAATGACGCACCGCATCGAGAAAAAGCATCATCACACCCCGTAGTTTCCAGTCTCAAAAGCATAAACTCTTATTTCTTTTGCAGAAGTGTCGGACTCTTGGGAGCAAAGATCAATCCCTGAACGGCAAAAAACGAAAAATTATACCTCGCTCATGCCTGTCACATACCAAAGATAAGGCTGACGGCCAATCCACCACCCTTGGTTGTTGATACTTTCATCTCCCCGCTAGGCCATAAGGCGATAGCAGGTCCAATGAAAGCCTTGCTCAACTCAAAATGAATACAACGATCATCGCCGTGGCGATCCTCTCGTAACTCACAAGCATAGTTTCGAGCTACTCATCCTCTTGTAAATTAGCCGAAACCAAAAGAGAAAAGGAGGAAAACAAGCGCTTTCCTCCTTTTTAATTTCGAAGTGAGATCAGATCCCTTGATCAGAAGGTGATGACCGAGCGGATGGATTTGCCTTCATGCATCAGATCAAAGGCATTGTTGATCTCATCCAACGGCATGACATGTGTAATCATCTGATCGATATCGATCTTGCCATCCATATACCAGTCAACGATCTTTGGCACATCGGTCCGGCCACGGGCGCCACCAAAGGCAGTACCGCGCCAGCTACGCCCAGTCACCAACTGGAATGGACGGGTGGAAATTTCCTGCCCGGCACCGGCAACACCAATGATGATGCTCTCGCCCCAGCCCTTGTGGCAGCATTCCAGCGCATCGCGCATCACATTCACGTTGCCGGTCGCATCAAAGGAATAGTCAGCACCGCCATCAGTCAGGCTGACCAGATATGGTACCAGATCACCTTCCACTTCCTTCGGATTGACAAAGTGGGTCATGCCATAGGCCTCTGCCAGAGCACGCTTGTTCGGGTTGATATCAACGCCGACAATCTTGTTCGCACCAGCAAGGCGTGCGCCTTGGATCACATTCAGACCAATACCACCAAGACCAAAGACGACCACATTGGAGCCAATTTCAACGCCTGCAGTATGGATCACGGCACCAATGCCAGTGGTCACGCCACAGCCAATATAGCAAACCTTGTCAAACGGGGCATCTTCACGGATTTTCGCCACAGCAATTTCAGGCAGAACGGTGAAGTTGGAGAAGGTGGACGTACCCATATAATGATGGATCTTCTCACCATTGATGGAGAAACGGCTGGTGCCATCCGGCATCAGGCCCTGACCTTGCGTCTCGCGAATAGCCTGACACAGATTGGTTTTTGGATGCAGACAATAATCGCACTCACGGCATTCCGGTGTGTAAAGCGGGATCACATGATCACCTTCCTTCACAGACGTCACACCCTTGCCGACAGCCCGTACGATACCCGCGCCCTCATGGCCCAAAATAGCCGGGAACAGGCCTTCCGGATCATCTCCTGACAGGGTGAAGGCATCAGTATGGCAAACGCCAGTTGCCATGATCTCAACCAGAACTTCGCCATCCCGTGGTCCGTCCAGTTGCACAGTCTCGATCACCAATGGATCGCCCGCTTTGTAAGCCACGGCTGCCCGTACATCCATGGATTTTCTCCTCAATTAGTGTCTTGTATTATTGATCAAGCGAGAGTAGCGCATGACATCACCACCACCAAAGAAAAAGCATGCTGCACTTGCGAAAACTACAAAGAAAAAGGGCGTCATATTCAACGCCCTTTTCCCTCAAATCATTCGCATTTGCTAAACAGCAAGCCATGATCAGGCTTGTGCCTTCACTTCCAGACGACGTTTATGCAAGATCGGCTCGGTATAACCAGATGGCTGCACCAATCCGTCAAAGACGAGATTGCAAGCAGCCTGGAAGGCAATGGAACCATCAAAATTGCCAGCCATCGGCTGATAGGCAGCGTCGCCAGCATTCTGACCATCCACGACAGAGGCCATCCGTTCCAGGGTTTCCGTCACACGCTCTTTGGTGACGATGCCATGCGCCAGCCAATTGGCCATATGCTGGGACGAGATACGCAAGGTCGCGCGGTCTTCCATCAGGCCAATATTGTTGATATCAGGCACCTTGGAGCAACCAACGCCCTGATCCACCCAACGCACCACATAGCCAAGAATGCCCTGGGCATTATTGTCCAGCTCGCGCTGTAACAAATCATCCGGCCAATTGGTGTCCCGTGCTACTGGAATGGTCAGCAGATCATCCAGTTTGGCAGGCTCGCGCTTGGCAATCTCGGCCTGAACCGCAAACACATCCACTTCATGATAATGGGTGGCGTGCAGCGTCGCAGCTGTCGGGCTTGGAACCCAAGCGGTATTGGCACCAGATTTCGGATGGCCGATTTTCTGATCCAGCATATCCACCATCTTGTCCGGCATGGCCCACATGCCCTTACCGATCTGCGCCTTTCCGGACAGACCACAGGCAAGGCCAATCTCGACATTGCGGTTTTCATAGGCATTGATCCAGGAGGTGGCTTTCATCTCACCTTTCGGGATCATCGCGCCCGCCTGCATGGCAGTATGCATTTCATCACCGGTGCGATCCAGGAAACCGGTATTGATGAAGACAACCCGATCCTTGGCTGCATGAATGCAATTCTTGAGGTTGGCTGAAGTCCGGCGCTCTTCATCCATGATGCCCATTTTCAGGGTGTAAGGATGCATACCCAGCATGGTCTCGACACGAGCAAACAGCTTGGAGGCAAAGGCCACTTCCTTGGAGCCATGCATCTTCGGCTTCACGATATAGACCGATCCCGCACGGCTATTGGAATTGACACCTTCACGCGCCAGATCATGCATCGCCGCAAGAGAGGTAAAGACCGCATCCATCATACCTTCCGGGATCTCGGATCCGTCAGAGAGCAGAATGGTCGGGTTGGTCATCAGATGCCCGACATTGCGCACCAGCATCAATGAGCGGCCCGGCAGGCTTATGCTGCCACCAGCAGGCCCGGCATAGAGGCGATCCTGGTTCAGCACACGTTCAATGGTTTGGCTGCCTTTGACGACTTGCTCACTCAAATCGCCCTTCATCAGACCAAGCCAGTTGGAATAGGCAAGGATCTTGTCCTCGGCATCCACCGCCGCCACCGAATCTTCGCAATCCATGATGGTCGACATGGCAGATTCCAGCACGATATCGGCAACACGCGCTTTATCCGTGCTGCCTACCGGGTGATCTGCATTGATGATCAATTCGATATGCAAACCATTATGCTTGAGAAGAATTTTCTTCGGATCCTTCTCATTGCCGCAGAAGCCGACAAAAGCAGAGGGATCAGCCAATGGCACCTGTTTCTCACCAAAATGCATGATCAAGGCACCATCGCGCACACAATAGTCAGTCACATCATGATGCGAACCTTCTGCAAGCGGCACAGCCTTGTCGAGGAAATTCCGACCCCAGGCAATCACCTTGGTGCCACGTACTGGATTGTAACCACCTGCTCGCTCCGCACCATCATCTTCCGAGATGGCATCAGTGCCATATAGCGCATCATAGAGCGAACCCCAGCGCGCATTGGCTGCATTCAGAGCATAGCGAGCATTCATCACCGGCACCACAAGCTGCGCCCCGGCAATGGACGCAATCTCGGCATCCACATTGGACGTCTTGACGCTAAAATCCTCGACCTCTGGCTCCAGATAACCGATCTCACGCAGGAAATTCTGATAGCCAGCCATATCGGCAATCGGTCCGGGATGAGCCTTGTGCCAGCCATCCAGTTTGGTCTGCAAGGCATCACGCTCGGCCAACAAGGCCCGATTCTCACCCACCAGATCATGAGCCAGAGCATCCAAGCCAAGCCAGACCTGTTCGGCGCTCACGGGCAAGCCATCAATCAAACGCTCTTCAACAAATGCCCTGAAAGTCTCATCAACCTTCAAACGACCGATCTGTATGTAAGCTCCCATTTATCGCCTCATTCATTCGAAAACATGTTGGCTCGATCCTAACCAATTGAAGGACAAAGATCTCTAGCCTCAAGGGAAAGAGTGTTTTTCCACATTGCACCAGGACTTGATCGCAGCCAAGACACAAGATCGTTAAATGCTCTATAGCCAGATAACAGCAAGCCCCCTATTCTCGGCTCCGAAGTCATGCCATTTGCAAGGAACCAGAATGCCAGTCACACATTTCAGACGACCCGACCTTGCGGTCCTGACCCTTCTATTTTGCATGTTGTTCGCCCCACTTGCGCAAGCGGGCAATCTGACCATCTTTGCAGCCGCCAGCTTGTCCTCGGCATTGACCGAAGCAAGCGAAGCGTTTGAAGAAAAAACAGGCACAAAGATCCACCTCTCCCTTGCCTCGTCTTCATCCCTTGCCCGCCAGATAGAAGCCGGAGCCCCTGCAGATCTCTTCTTCTCGGCCAATATCAGATGGATGGATTATCTGCAGGAACAAAATCTAGTCTCCAAGGAATGGCAAAGCCGCGCCCTTTCCAATCAATTGGTGCTGGTTGCTCCCAAACATCTGAACAGACAGCCTCTAAGTGAACTGCTTCAGGTCGATCTCATGAAGCTACTGGGTGAGCATGGCAAACTGGCCATGGGAGATCCCGATCATGTGCCCCTCGGCCTTTATGGCAAAGCCACGCTAGAGAAAACCGGCCTATGGTCGCCCCTCATGCACCACATTGCCCGCACGGATAATGCCCGCGCCGCTCTTGCCCTGATCGAACAAGGCGAAACACCCCTTGGTATTCTTTATGGCACTGATGCTTTGTTGTCCGAGAGGCTCGATATTCTCTATCGCTTTGACAAAGACATCGTACCCATCCGATATGCCATGGCGCTGACCGGATCTGAGCATAGCGAGGAAGCCAAATCCTTCTTTGAATTCCTGAACTCCCAAGAGGGCCGGGAAATCTTCACCAAGCATGGCTTTCTCTTGTCGGATGCGCCATAAGGAAGAAGTTGGGCTCTCAAAGACAGGCAGAAAGAACGCGGAATGTTTGACTGGATCACCGCAGCGGAAATGGAAGCGCTTCTCTTGAGCTTCAAGATTTCCACCATTGCCGTCTGCTCTGCCCTGCCCTTTGCTCTGCTGACCGCAAGCCTCTTGGCACGCCCCGCTTTCCCGGGGAAAGCATTGTTGGACGGCATTGTTCATCTGCCACTGATCCTGCCTCCCGTCGTCATGGGCTATTTGCTACTGGTCACCTTTGGCACCCGCGCACCCTTGGGCGCATGGTTGAATGAGACATTTGGCCTTCGTTTTGTTTTCAGCTGGACTGGCGCGGCCCTTGCCGCTGCCATCATCACCTTTCCTTTTCAGGTGCGCTCCATTCGCCTTGCCATGGAAAGTATGGATCCGGGATTGATTGATGCCGCCAAAACACTGGGTGCGGGACCAATCGATCGCTTCGTCAATATCACCCTGCCTTTGGCCCTTCCGGGAATTCTGGCCGGAGCCATCACTGCTTTTGCCGCCAGCCTTGGGGAATTTGGCGCCATCATCACCTTTGTCTCGAACATTCCCGGCGAGACACGCACCCTGCCGCTGGCCATCTATTCCGCCTTGCAAACACCGGGTGGCGAGGCCGCTGCCGCTCGCCTTGTTACCTTGGCCATCGCTCTTGCATTCATCGGATTGCTCTTGTCCGAACTTGCTGCACGCCATGTCAAAGCGAGGATGAGCCAATGAGTTTATCCGTTCAACTCAACCACCAGATGAAGCAATTCAAACTGGATCTGGCTTTTGATCTGCCCACCAAGGGCCTCACGGCGCTCTTTGGCCCATCAGGTGCTGGCAAGTCCCTCACCATCAATGCCATTGCCGGACTGATCACTCCGCAAGAAGGCCAAGTGCAACTGAACGGCGAGACGCTTTTCTCATCATCTGCCAAGATCAATCGCCCAACCCATAAGCGCAACATTGCGTATATGTTCCAGGATTCTCGCCTCTTCCCGCATCTGACCATCAAGAAGAATTTGCTCTTTGGTGCCAAGCGCTGCCAGCAGCCGCCAGGCAAGCAAGAGATCGATCACCTGATTGATCTACTTGATATCGGCCATTTGCTGGATCGTCATCCTGGACGCTTGTCCGGAGGAGAAAAGCAGCGAGTGGCATTGGGCCGAGCCCTTCTCTCCAACCCGTCGCTACTGCTGCTGGATGAACCGATGGCGGCGCTGGATCAGGGCCGAAAGCACGAAATCCTGCCGCATCTGGAACGCCTTCGGGATGAGAGTAACATCCCGATCCTCTATATCAGCCATTCCATATCTGAAGTCGCGCGCCTTGCGGACGAAATGCTGCTGATCAGCGAAGGCAAATTGGCAGCAAAGGGCCCAGTCCATAATGTGATGAACCGTCTGGATCTGTTCCCGCTCACCGGGCGCTTTGAAGCAGGCACCGCCTTTGTCGCCACCATCCTCTCGCATGATATCGACAATGGCATGAGCAAAGTGCAATTCGATGGCGGCACCCTCTGGGCTTCTCAATTACCAGGCAATCCCGGTGACCCGGTCCGCCTGCGCATCCGCGCTCGCGATGTGTTATTGGCAACGGAAGAGCCACAGGCCATCAGCGCCAATAATATCTTGCCTGTCATCATCACAGACTATCGAGAGCATCCCAATCATTCGGTCGAAGTCCAATTGCAATGCGCAGGCATCAAACTGCTGGCGCGCATCACAAAGAAATCCTGGGAACGTTTGGAGCTCAAGACCGGCAGTGCGCTTTATGCCATCGTCAAATCTATCAGCATGGATCGGCGATTGGGGCAGGACCGCACCAGCAGCTAAAACCAGAGCTAGCGTTCCGGCACAGGCATCCAGTCCGGCTTGGCGATATCCTGATCAGCAAATTCCGGCATCCGCCGAGCCAAGTCCTTCAATGAAGTGATATTCATGCTGTTAAGCAGACCTCTTGTGATCAGCCGAGGCTGAACAACAATCTTGCGACCCGGATCTTCCCCCGCCATCAACATGGCTACGGAGCGCACGCTGACTTCCCCCAATAGGTAGGGATTACTTGCCGCGGTTGCGACCCAAGGTGATCCAGGCTCACGCATTTCCTTTATATCTCGATCGGTAATATCAGCTGAGTAGATCTTGATCTGCTCAGACAGGTCCGCCTCCTGAACAGCACTTTTCGCCCCAAGTGCAAAATCATCATAAGGAGCAAAAATCACGTCCACATCAGAATGAACCGTCAAGACGGCTCGTGCCTGATTGGCAGTGAAGCGGGGTATAGGTTGGTCCATGGTGCCAAAAGTTGCAAGTTCTTGCACACCAGGTTGTTTTTTCTTGAAGGCCTGCCAAACCGCATCACGTCGATCAAGCGGTGTCGGCCCGGGGAAATAGATATAGGCAGCGTTAAAACGATCTCCGTTATCCTTGAGCATTTGCTCGGTCAGAAGTGAGACGATCTCAGCATCCGATTGCTCGATCTGCGGTACATTTTCATTTTTGACATCAACATCGAACGCAACAATCGGAATGCCGGTTTCAACGGCTTTTTTCGATACTTCGATCAAGGTGTCCTCGCGCCCATGCTGAACGATAATGCCCTCAACCCCCATGGCAATGGCTTGTTCCACCATTTCAGCCTGCACCAAGGGATCCTGCCTCGCCCCCATCTCGATCAACTCGACACCCAGCGCCTTGGCCTGTCGTTTGACACCATCCAGATAGGCTTCAAAAAAATCCCCGCGCGAGACAAAGCGTACCAAAGCAATACGTGGCACTACTGTCGAGCGAACCAGATCCAAACCCTCATTCGCATAAGCATTTTGCGCTAAAGAAGAAGAAAAAATCACGATGGCTGAAAGCCAATAAAATGCGATCCGTATGAATACTTCAATTCGGATCACCCTACCAAATCGTCTCAAGATCATGCCCACCTATGCCTTGAAGTTCTCAAACCGGTAAAATTGAATATCAATGGTCACTAATATCCAAAATATACAAACACAAGTAGTAATCATGAAAAGAAGTGGAGATTTCCTCCAACTGGAGAAATTCGCGCAAAAAAAGAGGAGCAACGCTCCTCTTGTCCTTGCTTATATGGCAAATGATCAGACTTATTTTGATGGTAAAACCACTTCATCAATCACATGAATCACACCATTTGATGCCATGATATCAGCTTTTACGACGCTGGCGTTATCGACAGAAACCCTGCCATGACTTTTCTTGACCGACAGGGTGCGATCTTTGGTCGGCTTGATGGTACGCACAGCAATCTTTCGACCTGGCAGCATATCGGATGTAAGCTTGCGTGGCACCACATGATAGCTGAGGATGGCAACCAGCTGATCTTTGTTTTCAGGCTTGAGAAGGGTTTCAACTGTCCCTGCGGGAAGCTTGGCAAAAGCCTCATCGGTTGGCGCAAAGACGGTAAGATTTTCACTGGTCGCCAATGCATCAGCAAGGCCCGCAGCCTTGGCAGCAGCAATAAGGGTATTGAAGGAACCCGCTTCGGCAGCCATTTCAACGATATTCTTTGCAGATGCGCCAAAGCTAGCCAGTGCAACAGTCATAGCCACTACGGAACCCATTACAAACTTTTTCATGATCTTTCTCCAGTTTCTGGCGAATGTGAAAGCCACCCGCTCTCAAATGCGTTTACAGAAACTGTTACGTGCCAAAGTACATTTGGATCAAATTAATTAAGTATTTGATATCACGATATTTTGCATGATCCAAAACCCTTTCTCAGTCGTATTAAATGCGAGCAATAGAAGACTATTTTTCAGCACTTCCGCAGAGTTGTGGGCCATAAATCTTGGAGAAAAGTCAGACGAAAGCGGGCCAGATAGGCCCGCTTGCAAGATGCTTAAATTCCGACAATCGGCTGCAAGAGCCGGGTCATGACATTCTTGAATTCCAATGGAGCATCGGTCACCGTCAGGCAGATACAATCTTCCTCGGTATCTGCCACCGGCTGATGATCGATATCATCATCGGCTTCCTGAATATCGCCAACCTTGTAGCGACCGGATTCATCCGAAAATGAACCGCGCAAGACCAAGGTCATCTCACAGCCATGGTGGCTATGCTGAGGCGTCACGAAACCAGGAGAGAGTTTGAGAAGACGAACTTTCTCACCTTCAGGGCTCTCAATAGGGAGAACGAACTGACGAATGCCTGGTCCGACCAGTTTCCATTTCACCTCATCCAGTCCATGGCCCATGACCTCGGTGAGAACAGAAGGAACAGAATTATCGATCAGTGATGTTTTGGTAACTGGCGCGCGGTCCTCAAACTGGATTGGTGCATCCTGATCCGGATCATCCAACTCCGCCATAAGCTGATCAAAGCCAGAGCTCGCAACAACTGTCTCTTCCATGTCATCCAGCAAAGCCCCACCCACCATTTGGGCCTGGAACAATCTCTGCTGGCAATGGGGACACATATCCAGATGACAGCGTGCAAGCATGGCCTGACCAACCGGCAGCGAACCCGCTGCATAGGCCAAAATCATTTCATCACTGAGATGGTGATTGATCATGGTGCCATCTCCCTCAAAATAGTCCTCAAATGCTTGAACGCCAAACGCAGGCGCGATTTCACGGTACCAAGAGGAAGCGACAGCTTTGCTGCAATCTCCCGATGGCTGGCTTCCTGGAAGAAGGAAAGACGAATGATCTCTGCCTGATTGGCAGAAAGCAAGCCAATGGCATGCTTCACACGCTCTTCCATTTCTCCCTGATAGACATCATCCGCCTGCTGAGCTTCACAAGTCAGCGTATCGGCAAAATACTGATCGTCACGATAGACAAAGCTCTTTTCAGAGCGGAACCGGTCGATCCGTCTATTTCTTGCAATGGTGAAAATCCATGTCGAGGCAGCAGCCTTTTTCGCATCATAAAGATGAGCCTTGCGCCAAACCTGCACAAAAGTTTCCTGTATCAACTCTTCAGCAGTTTCCTCGTTCGTCCCGACCTTCAAGAAAAAGGATTTGAGCCGCGGAGCAAAATGCTCGAAGAGCGTACGGAAACTGGCACGGCAATGGTCCTGCCCCACAATTTGAAGCAGCCTGTTGAGATCCTTGGTCGCCAAATCACGCCCCTTTTCAGATGTCCCAACTATAAGCTGCATGTTTCCCATTGGATTGTACACCCTGTAAACTCTGTTACATGCTCTTACGGTTTACATTTTGAATTGGATCACCAAAAAAAATGAATTGTAAAAAAGGTGATCCATTTAAATTTCTGCACCATAGAAAGTAGAAACACTATCTAAGGACGAATTCATGCATATCGCCGTCATCGGATCAGGTATTTCTGGCTTGAGCGCAGCCTGGCTACTTTCAAAAAAGCACAAAGTTGATCTTTTTGAAAAAGATGACCGGCTGGGCGGGCATGCCAATACACAAGATATGATGATCAATGGCCAGTCTATCTCCGTTGATACCGGTTTCATTGTCTATAACGAAGTAACCTATCCAAACCTGATTGCTCTCTTTGATCACCTCAATATCGCATCCTACGCCACCGACATGTCCTTCTCGGTTTCAATCAATGGTGGTGAACACGAATATGCGGGCTCCAACCTGGCATCTCTATTTGCGCAAAGCTCCAATCTGTTCCGTCCTTCCTTTCTCCGTATGCTGATGGACATTCGCCGCTTCTATGCTGAGGCCCGCATTGATGCAGCTGACCCAAAGAACAATTCACTGACATTGGGCGCATATATGCGTGAGAAGAAATACGGCCGAAGCTTCATCAAGGATCACCTGCTGCCCATGGGTGCGGCCATCTGGTCCATGCCAGCAGAAAAGATGCTGAAATTCCCCTTCACCTCTTTCATTCGCTTTTGCGACAATCACGGCCTTTTGCAAATCAAGAACCGCCCGAAATGGCGCACGGTAAAAGATGGCTCCAGACAATATGTCAATCAGTTGGCCAAGCGGATTTCGGGCTCGATCACATTAAACAGCAAGATCGAACTCATGGAACGCACCCCCAGTGGCGTCACCCTGCATTTTCGCGATGGAGAGAGCCGTAACTATGACCATGTGGTTCTGGCTTGTCATTCCGATCAGGCCCTGCGATTGCTCAAGACCCATCCCAATTCAATGGATCAACGAGAGAAAGATATTCTCGCCAATATCCGCTATCAGAATAATGTCGCTATCCTGCATCGAGACAAAAGCCTCATGCCAAAACGGAAAAAAGCCTGGGCAGCATGGAACTATCTCAAGAAGGAAGACGAGGATGCCAGCAAGCTTTGCGTCAGTTACTGGATGAACCGGTTGCAGGACCTGCCCACAGATGAAGATATCTTTGTGACGCTCAATCCCATTCAGCAGCCCAATCAAGGTGATATCCTGCGCACTTACCTTTATTCCCATCCGGTTTTTGATGCACAAGCAATGCAGGCCCAGCGCGATCTATGGAGCCTGCAAGGCCAGAACCGCACCTGGTATTGCGGTGCCTATCTTGGTCATGGTTTCCATGAAGACGGTTTGCAGGCCGGTCTTGCCGTTGCCGAGCGCCTAGGGGATGTCACCCGGCCATGGAGTTTGGACAACCCATCTTCTCGCATGCATTTCCCGCCAAGCTGGAACAAAATCCAAAGCGAGGCAGCGCAATGAGCCATCCCCCTCTTCGCTGCTACGCTGGAAAGGTCATGCACCAACGACATGGCGACCTGGACCATCGCCTGACCTATCAGGTCTTTACGTTGTGCCTGACCTTGAGCCAATCAAAGGAAGCAAGCAAGCGTCTGCCATTCTTCTCGCATAACGGCTTCAATCTCTTCAGCCTGCATGACAAGGATCATATGGAAAAAGGCTATGACAGCCTTCCCGTCTTCGTTCATGACATGCTGGTTCAGGGAGAAGCGCTCACACCCTATGATCCGGCACCGGCACGCATCGATATGCTGGCTTATCCCCGGTTTCTGGGCAAAGCCTTCAATCCTCTGACCATCTTCATTTGTTATGATGAGGACGACCAACCTATCGCCATTCTCTATCAGGTACGCAACACCTTCAAAGAGCGCCATCATTATGCTGTGCGTTTGAGTGAGCCTGGATCTGAACGAGAGAACCACTGGCAACATGGCTGCGAAAAGCGCTTCCATGTCTCTCCCTTCATGTCGATGGAGGGACGATATGATTTCGATATCACTTTGCCTGATGAGCGCTTCGCGATCACCATTCGCCAGTCCCATCAAAATACTCCGCGCCTGACTGCCATTTTCACCGGCAAGCAGATCCCCCTCACCGGCTGGAAGCTTCTGTTCCTTGCCGCCCAATATTGCCAAGGTGGTTGGAAAATCCTTGGTGCAATCCATTGGGAAGCATTGAAGCTTTGGTGGAAGGGCGCACCTTTTCATAAAAAACCAAAACGGCCAGACCGTCCGGTCACACCAGCATTTGAAAATACTGCCTTTAGCACGCACACAAAAGGAGACGGAAAATGACAATTCAAGAGCAAACCCCGTCTCCTCATACAGACACAAACAGCTCCTCCTTGAGCCTGCCTTATTGGAAAGACAAGCTGCTCGCCGCCTTGCTGAAACGTTGCTTTGACTCCGTGCAACATGGGCATCTGACCATTGCCCTGCCGGGCGGTGAGCTTTTGAGCTTTGGCTCAGCTCAAGCCAGCAGCCTTCATATTTCGATTACGTCCCATAAAGTGCTGAGTGCTTTGTTTTCAGCCCATCCCTTGGCCTTGGCCGAAAGCTATCTGCAAGGTCATTGGCATTGTGCAGACCTGACAGCTCTGTTCAAGCTCTTTCAGCGCAACCGCTCTGAACTACTGGACCTTGTCAGCAAGGACAAATGGACTGCTCTTTTGGCGCGGCTCTATCATGCAAGGCGCGCCAACAGCAAAAAGGGTAGTCGTCGCAACATCAGCGATCATTATGATCTAGGCAATGATTTCTACGAGTTTTGGCTTGATGAGAGCATGAGCTATTCCAGCGCCTATCAGATGCAAAATTGCAGCAAGACGGAGCTGATTGAAGCACAGGAGCGCAAATATGAGCACATTCTCGATCTTGCTCAGGTGCCTGACAATGGCAAAATCCTCGAGATTGGCTGTGGCTGGGGTGCGATGGCAGCAACAGCGGCCAAGCGTGGTCATCAGCTGGATGGCGTCACTCTATCCAAAGAGCAGCTACATTATGCTCAGAGCCAGCTGAGAGAACAAAATCTGGACCATCTGGCCAAGCTGAGCCTTACCGATTATCGCGATATCAAGGGCAACTATGACGCCATCGTTTCGGTAGAGATGCTGGAAGCCGTGGGCGAAGCCAATTGGCCGACCTATTTCAAGCAGATCAAGGAAAGCCTGAAGCCCGGCGCACGCGCTGTCATTCAGGTTATCGTCATCAAGGATGAGCATTTCGACTTCTATCGCTACAATGTCGATTTCATTCAGCGCTATGTCTTTCCTGGCGGTTTCCTGCCCTGCCCCAAAGCCATGAAGGAACAGATCGCTAGCCAGGGTCTGAGGCTGGAAAAGGAAGAATATTTCGGCAAGGATTATGAGTTGACCCTGCAGCAATGGCGCAAGGATTTTCTGAAGAATTGGTCAGCCATCAAACAGCTTGGTTTTGATGAACGTTTCAAGCGCCTATGGACCTACTATCTTTGCTATTGTGAAGCAGGCTTTGCAGAAGAGAGCCTGGATGTGGGTTTCTATGTCATTCAAAAACCCATGGATGGGTAAATGCCCGGTTTAAAAGTCTCTGAATGAGACTTTGAGGGGCGAGTTCTTATCCGAAAAGTCTGCAACTTTTCGGGAACGCGCTGTCGGCTGCATGCCCAGCCCTCTCCCCTCTCAACCGCCCCTGAAAGTACCAAGAGGGTACCATGACGGGTGGTTTGGGAGGGGGAGAGGGCTTGGCTCGGGACTTTAAACCAGATCCTAAGAGTTCTAAATACTCGCGCGGGACATGATGAAACGTATCAGACCGCCGATCAGAGGTAGCTTGGCATAGAAGTTTCTGCCTGAATCCCAATAATCATAATGAGCGCTGACCAGCCCTTCAGCATCGAAATGCAGCTCACTCATGCCTCTCACAGACCAATAGCCGAGTTGCTTTTGTTTGCAGGAGAAATCCCAGCGCAAGAAGCACAGATCATTCGACCAGATCTGATCGAGAATGGTGAATTCGGGCTGCTCGACATCGGCGAACATCCTCTCAAACACCTGCACCATCTTGTCCCACCCAACCACGTCATTGAACGGGTCAACAAAATGCACCTGCGGGCTCACCAAATCCCGCACTTCTTCGATAGTGTCTGCGCGCAAGGATTCAAAGAAATGCGCATAGGCTTCTGCCGTTCTCTTGCAGCGTTCTTCATAGGACAGGTTCATGAAATCATCCTCCTGCTCAGCCAGAAATACAGCCGATAAGGCAACAGACGCAAGATCTTCAAGATCAACACCATGGGCAGAGGAAAAGCAATCTCAAATGCTGACCGGTTCAGGCGCGAAGCAATAATTTCGGCTGCCTGCTCCGATGTTATCAGAAATGGCATGGAAAAGCTGTTCTTGTCTGTCATGGGCGTTTTCACAAAGCCGGGATTGATGACACTGATTTGCAGACCCATTGCATCGAATTCCGGTTTAATCGTCTCACAAAGATTGATCAGGGCAGCTTTGGTCGGCCCATAAAGCGCAGCATTGGGAAGTCCGCGATAACCGCTGAGCGAGGCAACAACCGACAGATGCCCGCGACCGGCTTGTTTGAAAACTGGTGTGATGGCATCCAGGACACCAACGAAGCCAAGATAATTGACCTGCATATGGCTCGAAGCCTGGTGGTAGTTGGTCACATCCAGTCCACCCGGCTCATAAACGGCCGCGCAGTAAAGAACCAGATCTGGAACAGACCTCTCTTCTTGCAAGTTCGCAACAGCCGCTTCAATTTCTGCTGATTTCTCCACATCCAGCGGCAAAGCCGACAGATTGGAATATTCCTCTGCCATTGCCTGCAACGGGCCTGCCCGACGAGCGGATACAATGACCTTGTGCCCGCTCTTGGCATAATGACGCGCCAACGCCGCTCCGATGCCGGAGCTGGCGCCGATAATCCAGATAGTTTGATAATGCTCTGCCATGTCTCTTCCTTTCCTCTTGTTACGAAGGAGAGGAAGAAGCGGATTAGGCCCTAATGCCCATTAGATGGCTCTCTCGCGAATATGTGATCCATTCGGCGTTTTTTCGATATCAAATCCAGCCGTAATCAGGGCTTTCACCTGTTCAGTATGTGAAATCAATCCTACCGCCCGCTTTTCGCCAGACAGGGAGCACAGGCTATCAAGCGCAGTATCCAATGTCTCTTCATCCAGACTGCCAAAGCCTTCGTCAATAAAGATGGCATCCAGCTTGATACCTCCGCTATTCTGCTCCACCACATCAGAAAGCCCGAGCGCCAAAGCAAGGGAAGCCTGAAAGCCCTCACCACCAGACAAGCTCTTGGTTGGACGGGAAATCTGGGTATTGCCATCAAAGACCACGATATCAAGCCCGCGCTTGCCGCGTCCGCCTGTGCGCTCTTCCGGGCGATGGAGCTGATAACGCCCACCGGTCATCGGCCCGAGACGTAAATTCGCTGCCATCAAGACTTCATCCAGCATAGCCGCCACAGCAAAGTCCGGCAGTCGGATCTTCACATCATTATTGCCATTGACCAGATCAGCAATCTCGCCCAGCGGTTTGTAGATCTCTTCCAGATCAGCAATCTTTGCATTCAGATCCTGCAAATCCTTCAGGCGCTTTTGCTTTTGCATCAGTTCGCTTCCCTGACGAGCCTGTTCTTCGCGGGCAGCATTCAGAGCCGTCATGCTGGCTTGTTTTTGGATCCCAAGCGCCTCAAGATCCGGTGGCAGAGCTTCACCAATCTCGACAATCAGCCGATCCTGTCGATCCTTATTGGCAGCCTTTGCCTGCTCATAGCCCTGAATTTTGCTTTCGAGCTTTTGCATATGAGCGATATCCGGTTTGGCCGCCTGATAGCTTTCCAGATCCATATCTGCTTCTATCAGCACCCGTTCCAGCTCTTGCTCGGCTTTGTCTTTTTCTTCCTGCAAGCGTTCGATGTCACCTTGCAAACCGGCCTGCGCTTGCTGCGCGGATGCCAAGGCAACAGCTGTTTGCTTCTCGACCTCAATTGCCTTTTGCCATTCACCTTCCAGACGTTGCGCGTGATCACGATGCCGGGAAAGTTCTTGCGCCAGTCGCTGTGCATCATGCCAATCTGCTGGCACATCCTGCATCACTGTCTTCAGTTCAGTCACTGCATTGGATTGGGCAATCTCCAATTCGCCAACGCTCACCTTTGCGCGTTCCAAAGCTTGCTCGGCATCTGATAACTCAGCCTCGGCCTTGCCAAGACGAGCTTCCAGATCAGCAAAGCGTCGATCCGCTGTCAGTCGCATTTGTTCTGACTTGGCATCATTCAGAGCTTTGACGATCTCACTTTCAACCCGCTCTGGCTTCGCCATGACATCCAATGCTGCCTGCCGCTCTTCCAGCTTCGCCAACGCTCGGTTCAGATCCGTTGCAGCCGCACGTTCCAGCTTCGCGGCTTCATCCCGTGCCTGTTCGGCTTCAGCAAAATGGTCATGCCGTCCCAATCGCTCCGGGTCGCCCTTGGCAGGATTTGGATGCTCAGCCGATCCACAGACCGGGCACGGCTGTCCATCTTCCAGCTTATGCGCGACATGCAGGATCTGACTATCCGTCAGCTCTTTCTCCGCATCAGCAAAGACCTGTTGCGTTGCCATCAGCTTTTGTTCAGCGATCGTATGACGCTGCTTGAACTGTTCGACATCTTTGGAAGCTGCTGCAACGGATCGCGATGCTGTCTCAAAGTCGCGGGCAGCTTTCAGCTCTGTTTCCAAAGCACCAAGCGTCTTTTCACTCTCGAACAAAGCCTTGGCATGCGCAGGTTGCTCTTTTTGCAGCAAACGCAAATCCGCAAGGGCGGTTTTTTGCGTCTGAACCGAACCTTCCATTCGTTGCTGATCGAGACGGGCTTTTTCCAGCTGCCTTTGTGTCTGCCGTCCCTTCTCACGCAAGGGCTGAGCCTTTTCAATCAGAGTGGCCCAGCGCTCAAATTCCCGCACTGTCTCAAGTGCGGCATCGCGTTGCGGTTTATTTGCTTCCTGCTCTTTCAGATGCTGACTGGCGGCAATATGGCGCGCATTCGCCTGCTCCAGAGCTTGCTTTGCTTGAACTTCACGCCGAATGGCCTGCTGCACCTGATCTTGTGCCTGCTTGAAAAGGCTCTCTGATGTGACAACACTCTGCGCTTGTTTCGCTCGCACCAGTCGGTCCTGATAAAGGCTGATCTGTTCTGCCGCTTCCGCCAGCTTTTCCTGTTCCTCGCGGGCGCTGGCAAGATCCTTGAATTTCTGAGACAGCATCTGCGCTTCGATCAGAGCTTGCTGACTGCTTTCCAGATCCTTTTCCATCTCCGGCAACTTTGCTGCCAGCGCGGCCAAAGCTGTTTCCTGGCCTTCAATCTGGGACAGGAACTCAGCGAGCGTTTCACATCCTGTATCAATCAGTTTGTTATCGCGAATGAGGCGTTGATCCTGAATTTCACGGCGTTTGACCGCAGCCTTCTCGCGCGCCTGATGCATGATCCGCTCATAGGAAGAAACATCAAACAAACGCTTCAGGATCACCGCCCGATCATCCGACTTCGCCGTCAGGATCTGGCGAAACTCGCCTTGCGGCAGCAATACGATCTGGCGGAATTGTGCAGCATCATAACCAAGCAGATCCTTGATATGATTATCCACGACCGAGACCTTTTTCTCGGCCACAATCTCGCCTGCAAAATCGTCGCTAAAGTCTTCCAACGTCAGACCGGTTGCGTCAAAGAGATAAGCCTCATGATGCTGAACCGCCAGATTGTTACCGCGACTGGCCGAGCGCTGCTGCTTTGGAATGCGTCGCACCACATAACGCTTTTCCCCCAAGTCAAAGACCAGCTCCACCTTGGTTAGAACGGATGGATCCGCATAGTGCGAGAGCATGTCTTCCGGCGCGCGTTCGTCACCAGAGGAGACGCCAAATAACGCAAAGGAAATACCATCGAAAATGGAGGTCTTGCCCGCGCCAGTCGGCCCATAAATGCCAAAGACACCGGCATCCAGCACATTGCGAAAATCCACCACTTCACAGCCCGCATAAGGGCCAAAGGCTTGCAATGTCAAACGAATGGGCCGCATCACACATCCTCCCGAACAGGCTCACCGAGCAAGGAATGGATCACCCCGTCCTCACCATCACTGACGGCCTCGCCGCGCACGAACTCGACAAACTCGCTGATCACGGCAGATGGATCGCTGAGCTTGGAGGTTGCACGCCCGGCCTTGCCAAGCACCATGTCTTGTTTTTTCTCACGCTGAACCTGCATCACATTGGGATAGAAAGGCCGAAGCTGGCTGACCGGATCCACCAGCGCCCCCTCATCCAGCAGAACCGCACGGAGATAATCCTCGCTTGGCTCTTTTTCTGCCTCGATCAGCAAGTCCGCCAGCAATCCTCGCACCTCTCGCACCTTGCGAACAGGATGAAGATCGATCTGCTCCATATGGCTGACACCGTCGGAATCCAGATCAACAATCATGCAGGATTTCTGACTACCCGCCTCATCGAAATCAAACACCAAAGGCGAGCCGCTATATCGAATGGTCTCGCTTCCCACCTGTTGCGACCGGTGCAAGTGGCCAAGCGCCACATAGGCCGCCCCATCAAACAGATTGTTGGAGACCGTCTCGACCCGGCCCACAGCAAGAGGCCGCTCGCTGTCACTTGGCAACCCACCAGTGACAAAGGCGTGGGCGCTCACCACCCAGCGCGCGCCCTGCGGCACGGCCTTTCGAGCTGCTTCCAATTCTGCCCGCAACACATCTTCCGGTGTCTGGATGCTCTCATCTTCAAACACCCGTCTTGCAGCATAGATCTCACCATAAGGCACAGCGGAAAATGCCACCGACCCATGCTCATCCTCTAAGATCAAGGCAGGCTCTTCTGCCTGTAAGGGGCCACGAATGAGAATGCGCTTGGGATCAAGGAGTTTTTCGAACACACCCAGACGATGACCGGAATCATGATTGCCAGCAATTGCTACAAAGGCAGCGTCTGTCTCGGCATAAAAGCGCTCCAGAAAATGCCGAAACAATGAGACAGCCCCTTCCGGTGGCGATGGCTTGTCATAAACATCACCAGCAAGGATCAGGACATCCACCTCATGGCTCTTCGCAGCATCCAAAATCTGATCGAGAATGAAGCGCTGATCCTCCAGCAGGGACAGGCCGCGAAAGCTCTTGCCCAAATGCCAGTCCGCCGTATGCAGAAGTTTCATATATTTGCCAAGCTCCAGAATGCCTCTGTTGAAAGGGATGGACCATCGCACCTTGACAGCAACAACGTTCACTTTCCCTCAATCTGCTTGTAACATTCGCGCGCAATAAGCAACGCCAAAGTCAGGCCTGCCTTTCTCTCCTCAAATAGGGATACGAAAATATCTGGACTATTCCGCGGCCACCGAGCTGTCATTGGCCAGCCTTCGAGACAGCTTCGCTGCCGCATCAACCAGAACCTTGCGATAGGTCTGATAATTCTCGATGGCATCGTCCTTGGGTGCGATGATGCAAAGGGTATGTTTGCAAATACCGTCTGCGCCGATGACCGGTGCAGCAAAACAGTGGGTGAAGGTATCTGCCACACTGTCGAAATCAAAGAAGGCAGCCTCGCTCGCCGATCGGATACTGTCGATAAAGTCCTTTGGGTCCAGACGCGACCCATCGGGCAAATCAAAATCGTCTTCCGGAATGAGATCGAGAATTTGCTCATCGCTCAAATGCGACAGCAGCAACCGACCGGACGCCGTCCAGGGAATAGGCGTTCGCTCGCCGACATTGGCGCTGATGCGGAAAGGCCGGTTCCCCTCATTCATCATGGCAACATAATATTTGTCGCCATCCAGCGTACAGAGCTGTGACGTCTCTCGCGTTTCTTCTGTAATGCTTTCCAGAATAGGCTGGGCAATGCCACTCAAATCAAAATGCCGATTATAATTGGTGCTCCAGAAATTGAGCTTCGGCCCAAGAAAAACCCGTCCTTGTTTGTCGACTTTCTCCAGAACATTGGTCGAGACAAGCAGGGCAACCAGATCGTAGACAGTCGATTTTGGTGCGCCCATGCCTTCAGCAATATCAATCGGCCGTTGCGGCCTCCCCACCTGGCAGAGGTGATCCAGGATTGCAAACGCGCGATCCAGTCCCTTTGCCTTGGTTTTGCGTGGTTCAGATTTTGACATTGCTTCTTTCTCTGTTCCCACTCGTTGGTATAAACCCGCTCAGTCTACTTTACGGAACGCTATACAGTCCACTTCGACTTTGCAATCAACCACCATTGCCGATTGCACACAGGCGCGCGCCGGTGGGTGCTCTCCGAAATATTCGGCAAAGACCTTATTGAAACTCCAGAAATCGCGCGGATCATCGAGCCAAACCCCGATGCGCATGATATCCGCAGTGGAATATCCAGCCTCTTCAACAATCGCAATCATGTTGCGAATAGCCTGATGAGACTGCGGAACAATGCCCCCATCAATGACTTCCCCATCAACCATCGGTGTCTGGCCAGACACATAGAGCCAGCCATCCGCCTCGGTTGCCTTTGCAAAGGGCAGCGCCTGCTGGCCCGAACCCTTGGACTGGTTAAGACCGTGCCGTTTGATCGTCATCTTTCATTTCCTCAATTTGTATTTTCAAGTCTCTAGAAAGGCTCAAGCTGGAAACACCATGCGCCAAATCCATAATTCCGGTATACCGTAATTAATATCGGTATTGCGGAATAATATCTGTCATGCTATCCCTTGCCTGTCAACTGCAATACCTTTTTGATGGCGCACCCAATCAAAAGCCCGCTTGAACAAATCGAGAAACAAAATGAAAAAAATAGCCCTGGATACACCAGCAATACTCGTGGACCTGGATGTGGTAGAGGCCAACATCGCCAAGTTTCAAAACTATTGCGACAGCCACGGACTGAAGGTGCGCCCCCATATCAAAACCCACAAATTGCCAAGGCTCGCCCATTATCAGATCAAACAAGGGGCCATTGGCATCACCTGCCAAAAAATCAGCGAAGCCGAAACGATGATCTCCCAAGGGGGCATCGAAGATGTGCTGATCACCTATAATATTCTGGGGGAAGCCAAGACAAAGCGTCTGCGCGCTCTGTCCGAAAAAGTCCGTCTTTCTGTGGTTGCTGACAATGCAACCGTGATCGAAGGCCTAAGCAAAGCCTTTGCCGACGCCCCAGCTCCATTGCCGGTGCTGGTGGAATGCAATACAGGAGCCGATCGTTGCGGTGTCGCCACACCTGAGATAGCCGCAGAGCTGGCACAAAGGATCGATACGCTACCGGGTCTGAAATTCCTTGGTTTGATGACCTATCCGCCAACCGGCAAATTGCCTGAGGTGGCAAAATGGCTTGCTGAAGCCAGAGATCTGATCACTGTGAAAGGATTGAGCGTCGAAGTTATCTCTTCCGGCGGCTCGCCAGATATGTGGCAAGCCCATGAAATGCCGCTGGCCACCGAATATCGCATCGGCACTTATGCCTATAACGACCGCTCGCTCGTCAATCGAGGCGTCTGCACTTGGGATGATTGCGCCCTAACTGTGCTTGCCACCGTCATCTCGGTTCCATCCAAGCATCATGCAGTGATTGATGCTGGCTCCAAGGTCCTGACCTCGGATCTTTTGGGGCTGACCGGTCACGGTCATGTGCTCAGTCGGGATGATCTGATGATTGATCAGCTTAGCGAAGAACATGGCCGCATCACGTCCCAGCAGGACATCAATCTAAAGGTTGGGGATCAGCTGCGCATTGTACCAAACCATGCTTGCGTTGTTGCCAATATGCTTGATCATGTGGAGCTTGTGCGGAGTGAAACTCATTTGGAATCAACATCGGTCATTGCAAGAGGTCAGGTTTGGTGACACATGCGGTTGGAGTAGGAATTGACTGGGGGTCCAGTAACGTCCGGGCGTGGGCCTTTGGGTCAGATGGGGAAATAATCACCCAGAATGCCATATCAATGGAATTTGCCGATGCCCGTGCGCATGGTTTCAAGAATTGCTATCAATCTCTGCTGGAGCCACTGAACGTCTCCAATGATGTTCCCAGAATTGCCTGCGGCCAGATTGGCTCACGCACCGGATGGTTTGAAGTCCCCTATATCAGCTGCCCTGGTGCGTTGAAAAACTGGCTGCAGGCGCCCATCCAAACCCCCGAACCAAATCTTTACTTCCTGTCCGGTGCCTCAAAAAGCAACCCAAGCCCGGATGTCATGCGGGGTGAGGAAACCCAAATTCTGGGTGCAACATCCCAAGGTCACAAGGGCCTATTCTGCCTCCCCGGCACCCATTCCAAATGGGCCCGGATTGAAAAAGAGCAATTTCTGGATTTTGATACCTATGTCACCGGAGAGCTGTTTGCCGTCAGCCGCAAACACACCATCTTTGGTGAGTTTACAGTCGAAGGTGAGCCCGACTGGCAGGCTTTTGCCAAAGGAGTTGAGGCAGCCAAATCCACCCCGTTGCTCAATCTGTTATTCCTTCCCCGCAGTCAGGTTCTGGCCCAGAAGCAAAGCGGGCAAGAAAGCACCTGGTATCTGTCCGGTTGCCTGATTGGGAGTGAAATTCTATCGGCGAATCCCAATCGCCTGTCCGTGACATTGATCGCTGATGGCATGATGGCAGAGCTCTATTCAAGGGCCATGACTGTGCTTGGCTGCAATTTCGCACCTCTGTCAGCAGATGCCTGTACAACAACAGCACTATTTCGCGCGATCCAGTCAAAAATTGAGACATGAAAATGACCGAAACCACACCCTATCCCGGTATTCCAGTACTGGCAATTTTACGTGGCATCACATCAGGCGAAATCCTGCCAATCGCTGATCAGCTGATCGCACATGATATTCGCCGGATCGAAGTACCCCTGAATTCACCAGATGCCATGCGGTCCATCGAGATGCTCATATCTCGCTATGGAAAAGACGCTCTGATAGGGGCAGGCACGGTACTTGAACGGGAAGAAGTCAATCAGCTTGCAGATATTGGCTGCAAAATTGTCGTCTCTCCAAATTTCGATCTGGATGTGGTGTCTGAAACCAAGGAAAAGGCCATGCTGTCCTGTCCTGGTGTCTTTACCCCCAGCGAAGCCTTTGCTGCACTGAAAGCTGGCGCTGACATCCTGAAATATTTCCCGGCAGATCTCTGCGGTCCGGCTGCAATCAAGGCCTGGCGGGCGGTCCTGCCCAGCAATACCAGCATTGTCGCCACCGGTGGCACCAATGCAGATACATTCTCAACTTGGCTAGCCGCCGGGGTGAACATGATCGGAGTTGGTAGTGCTCTTTACAAACCGGGAGACGGTGCTAAAGACGTCGCATACAAAGCTGAGGCCCTCGCAAAAGCCTATCAGACAAAGGACAGCTGAATGACGGATCTCTTCTGTTTGGGTGAGCCTCTATTCGAGCTGAATCAGCAACCCGACGGCATGTTTTTACCCGGTTTTGGTGGCGATATTTCCAATGTCGCTATTGCAGCAGCCCGTCAGGGAGCATCATCAGGTATTCTGACACGCTTGGGCTCGGATCTGTTTGCAAGGGATATTAGGGCTTTATGGCAACGCGAAGGCGTCGTGCAGGATCATGTCATCGAGACCGACGACAAGGAAACAGGGCTCTATTTCGTAACCCATGATGAAGACGGTCATCATTTTACCTATCGTCGAGCAGGATCAGCTGCCAGCACTTACGGTCCCAAAGATCTACCTGTCGATGCCTTGCAGCACTGCAAGATTTTCTATGCTTCCGGCATCAGTCTTGCCATCAGCCCCTCCATGCATGACGCGGTGATGGAATGCGCCAGACAGGTTAAAAATTCAGGTGGTTTGTTCGCCTTCGATCCAAACCTGCGCACCGCACTATGGCCGTTGGACCGTGCACGAAAAATGACCCATGAAGTTATGAAAATCTGTGACGTTGCCTTGCCCGGCTATGATGACGCCAAAACCCTGACCGGATTGGAACAACCAGAAGCCATTGCCGATTTCTATCATGATCTCGGCGCATCAGTGGTTGCCTTGACATTGGGTCACAAGGGCGTCTTGCTCTCCAGCAAGGAAGGCCGAACGAGCATTGCACCACATCAGGTTTCTGCAATTGATGCCACTGGCGCAGGCGACTGCTTCAATGGAGCATTTCTCGCAGCTTGTCTTGCTGGCACAGATAATATCGAAGCTGCAACCCGCGCCAATGCAGCTGCTGCCTTGTCTGTCTGTGGCTATGGCGCAATTGCTGCCATTCCAGATCTGCCGAAAACATTGGATTTCATCAAGTCTTGGCCTTGAGATGCAACAAATGTACAAAAAGCGATGTCTGAGAGCCATGGAAGTTACGCACATACAGCACTTATGACTCGACAAAAAAGTGTGAACGATTAGTTTACCAGTCACTGTTGGTGATCCTGGATGGACCATAGCGGAGCAAGGAACAGGGCTCGATAATCCCGTCTTTTGCGAGGTTCATCCCAAACAATCAAGGCGTCAAAATGATTACGAAATCCAAACTCCCCCTCATCGCCCTGCTTGCAGCATTCTCTCTCTCTGCCTGCTCCACATCGAAGGTTGTTCAGACCGAACAAATCGGCGATGAGCAACTCTCTTGCGCGCAGATCATGCAAGAAATTCAGGAAGCAAAACGCTTTGAAGATGAAGCACAAAGCAAAAAAGGCATCACCGGCACGAATGTTGCCGCAGCAGCCCTGTTCTGGCCTGCTCTGATCGTGACCTATTCTTCCGCAGAAGAAGCAGAAAATGCAGCCCGCACACGTCAGACCAATCTGGTGCGCCTGGCCAATCAGAAAAACTGCTCTGCACAATAAAGACATTTCCCCCGCTTCATCGAAGCGGGGGAGCGACCTCTTCTCGCATCAGAAACGCTGTCCTATATCACTACAAACAGGCAAATCCAGAAGTCGCCTGTCAACAAGATCACCCACGAAGGACATCATCCAACCAAGATTGAAAGTCTTGTTGCAGATGGATGGCCTGACTTTTGGGCAGATAATGCCCACCAATATCAAACTTCCGAAAACTTGCATGCCTGTTCATCTTTAAAAGATTTTCGGACAAGGCAATCGGTGTCATCCAGTCATCTGCTGCGCATGCTATCCGCATAGGCACATCAATGGCCGGTTGAAACGCATGCGCATTGAATGCCAAAACCGCAGCAGTGCGATCTTCAATCTCCGAAAGAGGAGGAATGGTCGGCACCATTTTCTGCTCCGCCTCTGAGAATGCATCTTCATTGCAATTGACCATTGCAGGGGGATTCATAAAGAGGGTCGTTGCGCGGATATAGGCCAAAACTCCCGAATCCTTATAAGCCAATAGTCTGGCTTCGAAGACCCGTTGCATCCATGAATCAGCCTGATCCCACCCTCCAAGGGCATATATGGCTCTTACATGTTCAATGGCTTTATCGGCAAGGATCCATCCCACACAAGCACCCATGGAGTGACCAAGCACAACTGCCGGACATACAGTAACTGCCTTCAGAATGGTCAATGCATCATCAGCAAGTTGCTGCATCGACAGAGCATCATCATATTTGCCACTTTGACCAGTGCCCCGTTGATCATATGAAATCACTCTGAAATCTTGCTTCATCAACTCAATGAGTGGATTCCAGAAATCGGCAACCCCAATAAAGCCGGTTATCAGGAGAACAGGTGTTGCATCTTCTGGTCCGTCTATCCGAACATGGATGATTTCGCCTGATTGAGTGGGGACTTTTCTAAATTCTGTCATCTGAAAATCTCCTGGTATGCAAAGAGCAGGGGTAAACCGCCGGTATGCACAAACACCACGGTATCGTTGGAACCCAGACCTGATTCTGGAAGCCAGCCGATAAAACCCGCCATGGCCTTGCCCGTGTAAACCGGATCCAGAAAAACGCCCTCAAGCTGTGCCACCAACCGGATGGCTTCAACACACTCCTTCGTCGGTTGTCCATAGCCCGCCCCAAGCGCACGGCTATCAACCTTGATTTTCGTATTGATGTTTGAATGACCGATGGTTTCGGTAATAAGGCGATTGATCTCCTGTTGTGCCATTGCTTCATCATGCAGGATGGAAAATCCTTGCACATTTGTCCCCGAAGCCTCGTTTTCAACAGCGATAACAAGTCCTGCCTGAGTGCCACAGGTTCCGGTCGCGACAACGATGGTGTCTGGATGCCTGTCAAGATCCTTGCATAACTGCAAAATTTCCCGACCGGATTCTATATAACCGCGAACCCCCAGATTATCCGAAGCTCCGAAAGGCAAAATGTAGGGCGACTTTCCACCCTTTCTGAGTATCTCGGCAATCTCAATCATTCCCTCCATGAAGTCACGCTCAGGATCAACAAGTTCAAAGCGCGTATTCATCAAGTCCATTAGCAGGGCATTGCCACTAAAGAGATAGGAAACATCCTTTCGCTCAACCAGATCCTTGACCGCAATGACCACTTCAAATCCACATTGAGCAGCACAACCAACCAGCTCGCGCGCGCAATTTGACTGCGAATGTGCCGCAAGAATAAGAGTATCCGCCCCCACTGCCCTGGCATCCGCAAACTGCCGCTCAAACTTTCGGATTTTATTGCCCCCTCCAGATGGGCCAAGGTCATCGCGTTTGAGAAAAATCTGCGGGCCACCAAGGTGCTTGGACAACCGATCAAGTGGCTGGAGCTGTGGCGTATCCTGAAGGAGAGAAATTTTGGGTTGCATCATAAAATCTGTTTGCATGCTCATCTCACGCCACCGATTGATCTTCCGACAGAAGGCCAAGCGTCATCTCTACCTCAACCGGTGAGTTCGCCGGAAGCTGGCAAACTCCTACTGCGGATCTCGCTGAGACCTGATCTGGTCCGAGAACATCACAAATCTCTGATGAAGCAGCATTGGCTATTTCGGGAAGAGCGACCTTGTCCGACCCGCAAGCAACAAAAACCGTATGCCGCGCAACAACAATCCGCTCCTTCCAATCGGGTCCAAGCAAGTCATGAATAGCCTGAAAGCCATTCAGCACACACAATTTGGCTGCTTCACATGCATCATCCAGTCCGACTTCCGATCCGACTTTGCCAGCAACGACAAGTCCATTGTCATCAAACGGAAGCTGTCCTGAAACGTAAAGGATATCGCCGAACTGACGAACATGACAGAAGTGCCCAATAGGCTTTGCCGGCTTGTGCGATATCACTTTGTCTTTGGAATTTATGGCCATTGATTCCTCCAAATGGCTGGCTGAAACATTGTCAAAATAAAATATTATTGACATAGGCATTATATATATTGTCATATGACAATTGTAAATCAGCAATTTCTCAGGGAGGAGAAACCATCATGAACAAACTATTGGCATGCGCCGTTACAGCAATCGGATTGCAATTTTCACAACCGTTGCACGCCGAGGAATCCTTCATTCTTTCCCACGCTTTGCCTGAAGCGCACATCTTCCATCCAACGGCAAAAACCTTCATGAAGTCCCTTGCAAAGACCTGCTCCGGGGAATTCAATGTCGAGTATCATCTGGGCGGCGATCTCGGGGATTGGACAGTTCAATTCGAGCAGGCAATGGTTGGCGTTATTCCTGCAACCTTTGTCTTTGCCAACTCAGAAGTGGACCCTCGTCTGGATGTATCATTTCTTGGTTATGTTGCCGATAACTGGGAAACAGCTCGAAAAGTCTACGGTCCGGGGGGCGATGTGGAGAGCCTCTACAAGGAAATTCTAAGCGATCTTGGTATCCGCATGATGGGAACAATCCCGGTTGACTTTGGCGGCATTGCCATGCGGAAAGGAGACACCCGTATCCCGGTAAACCTCCCCTCAGATGCATCCGGCGTAAAGCTTCGGGTTCCACCCATGCCGATAGGTCGGATACGTTTCGAAAAACTGGGCTTCAGCGTTGTACCACTGCCATTTTCAGAAGTTTATACCGCTCTGCAACTTGGCACCGTCGACGGGCGAACATTCGCTCCGCCAGCCGAGATTTGGCAAATGCGCGATGTCATTGAAAGCTACATATTGACCAATGACTATTTCGAGCACGCATTCTTTGCCGTCAACAATGCCTGGTTTGATAAATTGTCAAAGGCTCAGCAAGCTTGTTTCACCACCGCAGCTGACACAGCCATCGCATTCTCATGGTCTGACGCTCAACGGCAAAGCAAAGATTGGATGGAAAAAATCAAAGATGCCGGGATCAAAATCGTCAAGCCAACCGAGACCCAGTTAAAAGCAATTCGAGCCTCCGCTATGGAGAATGAATGGAAATATCTGCAGGATCAGTTGGGCAATGACGTTATGGCCCGTCTGAAAAAGGCCTCGAGTCCAAAGAACTAACATGAATAGTGAAAACTTGACCTCCGTTCGGCTCCAAAGAGCCGAGCGGTTAACGAGATGGACACTTGAAGCATCGATGGTCTTTTTTGGACTGGGCCTTGCAGGACTTATGTTTGCCCAAGTCATTCTCCGCGAACTTGATTCTGCATTTCTGGGATTCGAAGAAGCTGCAATTCTTCTGGGCCTTTGGGTCTATTTTCTCGGTTTTGCTTATGGAACATGGCAAAAATGTCATATCGCGGGTGGTCTGGAAACTTTGATTATCAGATCCCAACGGACCAGACATTGGCATGAGCTTTTCATAAGCTTTGCTTCCCTTTGCTTTTTGCTATTCATCCTGTTTCGCGCCTGGGATTATTTTGCTTTCACGTCCGGCAATGGTCGAGTCAGCACCTATCTGCGCTGGCCCCGCGGTCTTTGGGCATCCAGCCTGCTGATCGGCATAAGCTTGAGCTGCCTTGCCGAGCTTTTCCATTTCTTTACCTCCCTCAAGCGTCTCTACAAAGGATAAGGATCATGGAATTTGGTATGATAGCAGCAGTCTTCGCGCTGCTGTTGATGATCCTTTGCGGCTTTCCGATTGCATATGCTTTTGGTGTCACGGGATTTTTGATAACAGCAATAGCTGGCGGCAACTCATCATTTCACCTTGGCCAAGCCATGTCCCAGATGGGGGGATTTGCACTTCTGGCATTGCCATTGTTCATCATCTCAGGTGCACTGATGAGTGAGGCAGGAATTTCAGACCGGCTCCTAAGGGTCGTTGACCGAATTTTCGGACAATTGCGTGGAGGTCTGGGATTGGTGACAATTTTGTCATGTGCTTTATTTGGAGCCATATCTGGCAGTGCAGCAGCCGCTATCGCCGCCATTGGCCGCATCATGATCCCCCGTATGATCGACGATGGATACAAGCCCGGATATGCAACGGCGTTGGTGGCCTGTTCCTCGGTATTATCCTTGATGATACCACCGAGCATTCCAATGATCGTTTTCGCGATAACATCGGGAATATCCGTTGGTGCTGCATTCCTCTCAACCGTTATCCCCGGGCTCATTCTCGCATTCGTCTATGCTCTATTGAACATGGCTTTTTCGGGTGTGGCAGCGAGACAGACAAACCAGAAAAATTATCGATCAAAGCAGATTTTGAGGGCAGATCATGATGCAGAACAAGGCCGCAAACAGACAGATCTGATCGAGGCGTCATGGGCCCTTGGTTTGCCTCTTATAGTTCTTGGCGGAATTTATAGTGGTATCTTCACGCCAACTGAAGCCGCCGCTGTGGCGGTGGTCTATGCATTTTTCGTTGGCTGGATCATTTATCGCCGCCTGACCCTGCGTTCTATCGCCAGCTCTGTTCGGGATGGTGTCGCCATGACAGGTCAGATCGCCATCATTCTCTTCTTCTTGTTTGTTCTGACACGCTCAATGTCCATGGAACAAATTCCCCAGAATATTGCCAATACCATTCTTGGGCTTTCAGACAATTATATCGTAGTACTGCTCCTGTTGAATGTGGCGCTTCTGGTGATCGGCATGCTGGTCGATGATATTTCAGGAAGCATTCTGGCAGCAGTTGTCCTGATGCCAATCGCGATAAAAGCCGGGATAAATCCGGTTCACTTTGCAGCGATAGTGGGGGTCAATCTAGGCCTTGGGAATGTATCACCACCTTGCGCTCCATTGTTGTTCATGGCAGGCGGCATCTCCAATCTTCATCTCCCAGCTTATATCGGTCCATCCCTAAAACTGTTACTGACGGGACATTTACCCGTAGTTTTGCTTGTAACCTTCATCCCGCAATTGGCATTATGGCTACCAAACATGCTATTGAACTAGCAAAACAACATGGTCAGTCAGAAATGCAAATCGCAACAGCTCAAGAACTTGCGGACGATATACGAAAAAAGATCGAGGAAGGAAGGCTAAAACCGGGTGATCGCCTTGAGCCGATCCGTAGCCTTGCAGAAACCGTTGGCCTTAATCGAAATACGGTGGCTGCAGCATACAAGAAACTGCAGCATCTGGGCCTTGTCGAACCTTCCGGTCGTAACATGCGAGTGTCTTTGCGACCCATCATCAATGATGAAGAATATCTGCGCCGCACCTATCCAGGAGTCGTGGATCTGAGTTTCAACAACCCCGATCCCGCTCTTCTGCCTGACGCAACCAAAGTCCTGCACGAGATGTCGATAGGGTCACCAAGTTTGTATGGTGACCCTGCAGACAACCAGCAGCTCTGCAAACATTTCCTGAACTTGAACAAGACGCTGGAATATCCAGATGGCGAAATGATAATCTCCTCGGGAAATACGGATGTGATGGAGAGGTTGTTACGCCTCTATCTCTCTTTTGGTGACAAGGTTGCCATAGAAGATCCATGCTATATGAAATTGCTTCACCTGGTACGAGCCAATGGACTTACTCCACTTCCATTATCAATGGATAGCGAAGGCATCATTCCCCAATCCTTGAAAGATATGCTCGAAGCCGGAGCCAAGGCAGTCTTTGTCACACCACGTGCACAAAATCCAACTGGAGTTTGCATAACAGTTGATCGCGCAAGGGAATTACGAGAAGTTCTCGACCAGTTCCCTGATGTTCTTGTTGTAGAAGATGAGCATGCAGGCCCTTTGATCCGTTCAAAAGCAAATTCACTTATCGACCCAAAGCGCAACCATTGGGCAATCCTGCATTCTGCAGCAAAATATCTCGGCCCGGACCTCAGGGTTGGGGGAACCATCGCATCACCCAGAACAATTGGACGCCTACGCTCTCAACGAGCCCTCGGGGGTCAAGCAATCAGCCATATCATGCAAACCCTGACCTGCAAATTGTTCGAACTTGCTGAGCTCAAATCACTATTCATCTCCACTGCTACGACATACGCGAGGCGACGCATTGCTTTCGAAAAGGCATTAACCGATCACAATGTTCCTTACTGGCCGGGAACTGGCCTGAATGTATGGATACCTGCCCCCCGCGCAGAACGCTTGGCCGGTCGGTTGTTTCGAGAAGGCTGGGAAGTAAGAACTGGTTCGGAATTCTGCCTGCAAAGCGAGAACGGATTGCGTGTAACCATCAGTCAACTTGAAGAAACAACCTGCCACAGTCTCGCCAAAGCAATTTCTGACCATTATTGACCCTCGAAATCGTCACGAGCTCCTGCCTTTCTGTTGTGAATACCAACCCTCGAAAATCTCTAACAAGCTGCTTGTGAAAAATCACGCAAATGATCATAGTCCAGCTTCAACAAACCCGAATTCCTCAAGGTGCGGTTTGGGTAGTTTATATTGGTCAAGAATTTTTCTATATTGAAACCTGGTTCAAGATAGAGCAACCGACTGGCAGCCCTATGAGCCTTCTCTGTTTCGCCAAAATAGGTGTAGAGGCTGATCATCTGCCTCAATGGCGGACGAAAACGGGGGGACCGACGCGCAGCGGTTTCTGCCATTTTCAGAGCCTCTTCGTAGCGTTCGTTCGCGATGCAAGAAAGGCAATGATACAAATCCCACCAATGTCGAAAAGCGGAACCTTGGGCAATTTTGCGACTGCGGAGTGAATAATCATAAGCACTCTTGCTATCACCGCAAATCAACCGCGTTGCCGCCATGGCCTGCAACGCAAAGGCGTTGGAAGGGTTTTTCTCCAAAGCCGGTGTAGCAAGATCAATGGCATATTCTTCATCACCAAACAGCATGACTTGCACAAGCGCCAGCAGTGATAAAACAACACTGTTATTGGTACCCTCATACAAGCATTGTTCAATCAATATCTGAGCCTGTCTTTGCAGCACGTTCACGTTCGGCTCAAACAGCTCAACCGCCTGAACCGTGCGAATAAGTGCTTTCCAAGCAAGGAAAACCGGATTGGGTTCATTGCTATATGCCATATCCAAACTATGGTCAGCACTCAGCAGCGAAGCCCGATCAAATCGAAATATATCCTGGATGGCATTATATTGATGATGTCGTGCTATCCGTCTCGGATCCTCGCCGGCCAAAGATTGTGCAGTTTTCTCCATCACCGCCTCAGCCGCATCAAAGCTCAGGCGCTGAAACTCCAAATCGGCATCAAGCGGCATCGTGCTTGCGAGCTTGATTGTGCCAGAATAGAGAAGCTGCTGGTTATGGCAGGAAGCAATGTCCATAACCAGAAAATCATCATCTGTACCGCTGATAATGTTACAGGTCAGATCCAGATCTGCACGCCGCTTTGCAACCTTCTCGGTGCCGACAGATTTCGAGACGAGACATTCGGCCCCGACCGTCTCAATGATTGACTGTCCCAGTTGGAAAGAGGAATGGCGCGCAATCAAAAAGTTCTGTGAATTCTCCTCAGCTTTAGCATACGGCAGGGCGTTACAACGAATGGTCAGAGGTTGGCGTGTTCCTGCAACGTCATGTGTCACAGGCCGTTTCACGGATCGAAAAAAGGACTGCATGTCCTGATGCCAGATTTGAAAGGCAGCATCAGGGATACACATGCCTTCCAGAAACTCCATGGACCCGTCCGAGGAAATATCCTCTAGGGACTGAATGTCAAAGACATCAGGTGCCAGCGCTACGGTTTGACGATTGGTATTAAGAAGAAGAGGTCCATCTGGTAGAATTTTGCGAATGGCCATAAGAGCTTGACGCAAACTGCCACTGGCTTGCTCGGGCGCGCGATCACTCCACAAATTTGCTTCCAGCCATCGTCGAGAACGCTCATGTGTGTTTGATGACGCCAGCATGGCCAGCAGCGCACAGGCGCGAATGCTGGATGGCGTGACATCCTGACCATCCTGCAAGAACACCTTAAAAGGCCCAAATAACTGCAATTTTACAATTGATTGAGACATACCCTCATCGCTCCCTTGTCCATGAAAACATACTTCCTGTCCAAAAAAAATGCTCGACATGGGGTCATTCGTGAATTTTTCGTGATTTCGCGCCTTTGAGGTCCTTCAAAAATTGACATCCGAAGCAATACCGAAAAATCATAGCTGGCAATTGTTTCCAGATTGAACAGGAGTGAAGCATGACAACAGAAGGCGGACATGGTGGGCATGGCGGCCATGGTGGACATGGCGGGCACGGAGGACATGGCGGGCACGGCGGACATGGTGGGCACGGCGGACATGGTGGGCATGGCGGCCACGGTGGGCATGGTGGGCACGGTGGACATGGCGGCCACGGAGAACACGCTGGAAGTGCAAGCTCCCCACTTCTGAATCTGGCACTTGCCAGCACTCGCGATGGCTTGCATCTTCACTGGGACAATGAAGTCCAGACGCCTGAGCCCAACCGTCAGGGTCGCAAAGCCTGGAGCGCATTTTCTACGATGGATCGTCGTGAACGCAATGCTGTGTTGGACACAAGCTTGCTATCAAATATCGCCATCCATATCCCGAACAATGACAAGAAAGCCCAGAACTCAAGAAAAGTCCGCATTTTTGGAAAAACAGCTTTGACGCTCACTCGTCCAACCGTCAAGGAGTTCCGCGATCAGCTGGATAGAGTCATGAGTTCGGCCCACCTACGCATGGATCGTCTCGAAGAGATCAATGTTCAAATTGGAGACATCACTTCCTTCTTCGGTAGCTTGATCTATTTGCAGGGCCACAGCACCAAATGGACACTGGAATTGATTGATGCTGTGCTCCGGCTTTGCTCCGCAATCGAATTTCCGCTTAAAATGCAATTTGATTGCCCTCGCCCGATCACGTTCGACAATCGCGTGCAACCTATCATTCAAACTCCGACCCATGGCACCTGGCCAAGCGGCCATGCAACCGAAGCATTTGCATTGGCAACAGTTCTGTCCGCACTGACCGGCAATGAAGATTGGGTATCGGCCAAGGATGGCCTGTTCCGACTGGCCGGTCGCATAGCAGACAACCGAACTGTTGCAGGAGTACATTTCCCTACCGACAGTTATGCTGGTGCCTTTTTGGGTGTAACCATCGGTCAATATGTCGTGGCCTGTTGTACCGGAAAAGACGAAAGTCTGGAAAAGCGCAGTTATCAAATTGGTGACGAAAATTGGCAAGATTTCATCCCATCTGAAATCGCAACCTTGCTTGGAGACAATGCAAACAATTGGTCCGGTGAACTAGAAAAGGTTGATCCTGTCCTCGGTCAACTTTGGAAAAAAGCGAAACAGGAGACCGATCTTTCATAGATCACGAGGAGGTCCCTGCCAGAATGGTTTTGGGCGCGCAATTCTTTGATTGCAGCTCCGCTGCATGGCGCAGTCCAAAACCATTTTGTGCAGCTTTCAGATTGCCCCAAATAGTAGAAGCCCGGTTCGGAGGTCCGAACCGGGCTTCATCTTGCGTGCATGATTTCTTCGCTCACCAACAGCTCAATCATCTTGTGAAGCAGCTATAATGTTGCCATTACCCACTTCATTTTGCCAGCCAGCAGAAGATCCCGCATCTCGATCAACTGCCAGGCACGCAAGGGGAGGACTCGGGTTCAAATATTCAAGATGCACCACATAGTCGCAATTGCCCTCCCCAATTCCCGTACATTTCTATTTCAACTGAATACATGCCATTCAAAAATCATGGCATTTCTAAAAACGATCTTCGCCCGGCTCCAATGGGTAGCGGGTATCAATCACGACATCTCCCAGTCGCGAAACATCATCTTCGGGAATGTTAGAAACATCGGGTTGTTCACCGTTAATCTCAGTGAGAGCCAGATTGCGAGCCTCCAAAGGAGCGGCCGCACTGGTTCCACTCAAACGAGACATGGACCCGCTGAGAGTTCCACAGGCCAATTTTCCAGCATGCACATCCTGGCGTTCTATTAAATGTGACCGCTTTGGTTGCTCACCAGACCAATCAGCCCCTTCCGAGCTATAGCCAGCAGGCAGATATTCATGCTTCTCACCCAACATGGCAGCGCCAACGCTAAAGATGCTATCCCCCAGTCCACCAGGCAATAAATGTGCAGTACTCAAAGCGCTATTGGTCCCCTTGTGAGTGATTGCTCCATCATCGGACAAACCGGAAAAATCTCTATTCCGCTGATCCCATTGATGCGAGTTGAAATTGTCAAAGTAGGATTGGCGACCGCCTTTGATATAGCCAGGGGCCGTATCACCCCGTTGAATTTGCAGAACAAATTCACGAGAGCCTGATACATCAATAATATCAAGTTTATAGGCTCCAGATGGTGCCATAACGCCACCCTCAATGCGATCCGCTGTCGGAGCCATGGCACACACCAGCATCGCTGGCTGCGTAACGCCTTTCTCAAAAGCTCTGGGTGGTACATGATAGAGCCTTCCGATAACGCACTCGTCATACTTGAGATCGGCATGGGTGCCCTGCTCTGGTGGAGCGCCCTCATAGACAATCTCGCCATTTGGCATTTTCAACACCATCAATGTGGTCGAAAGCAACTCGCTGTCGAAGGTTCTGGATGCGACGCCCCTGTGAACCGGACGAGAGCGGATTTCCAGATAACTGGTAGTGGGATCGTCGGGTTGCAGGACCCACTCCAGCAGATTGGGCAATGCCCCGAGAGGTTCTCCATGGCACAGCGTTGCAACCTGCTGAGATTCATATCTGTTTCCATACGGGAAAATGATATGGGTCCTGCGCCCCGTTGCCTTCCGCCACCTTTCGACAGTTTCTGCCAACGCATATTCCACAAAATGACTGCCATTTTTCGGGCCTGCCAAAAATCCCATGGACACTGTGATGATCAATGGCTCCTTCCCGCCATCAATCAAGTGAGCACGCGCCAAAATCCATCTTGCAGCCATCACCAGATAGGGGGCAAAACGCACTCCGGAGGTATCCTCCACCGTTTCTGGCGGCAATTGAACACCAAGCAATTTGAGGGTGTCCACCGGATCTCCCCTCTTTCCGAACGCCAGATCAGCTACCATTGTTCCATGACTGGATGCATAGGACAGGCTCTGATGCGCCTCCGTCCCAACAATATCTTCCATCAGCAACCGATAGATATCATCTTCCCGCTCACCCGCAGCAACCTGCCTGAGAAACGCGCCCAGGTCCTCATTCTCGAAAACACGACCGAGATGCACGCTGGAGATACTTTTCGAGGGCTTTTCAATCGCCTGCATCCAGAAGGACGCAAAGCGTGATTTCTCCTGATGTTCAGTAAAGGACTTGTTCAGAAATCCAATTCCATCATCAATGATTGCCATGATGGGGCCTGAATTATCGGCAAAGCCATGTTCAAGATCGATTGCATGCACCTCACCACTCATTGGAACGGCAAGACCGATATCCAGAATTTCAAAATGCTTGCTAAAGGACTTGATGCCCGTTTTGAGCAATCGTTCAACTTTGGAACTGGCCATGTAAACATACATCGCCGTTGGACGAAATTGCTCTGGAGCCTTGGAGGCTTGAGCACTCCACTCAACGTGAATAGCCACCGCTTCATGCAGATCAAGCACGATAACCGGATCAGATGTGCTATCCCCTTCCTCCACCAGTAGCTGAGAGATCCGAGAAGCGAGCTTCTGACGCAAACCGTCATGGGCCCTTGCTTGATCGGAATCAACTTTCAACAGATCGGATCGCTCAAAGAATTCATGTTTTTCTCTAATAAAAACGGGGTGATATAGATTTTCACCCGCTGTCGTCATGCGGTCAGATGCAACCTGCATAGCCCAATCGATATAGGGAGAAAGCAAAGCTGCTGAATTTTTATTTTTTTCCTGATCTGACATGAACACCCTCCTTGCCGACGACAGGTTCCAAGATTGCCGGGTGCTTCTGGACAGGTCAAACAAATCGGGCATCGAGGGTCAACTATTCGCGGAAGATTCACGCTACTCACATTTTAATTGGTGCAAGATAGCAGTGTTCGTCTGATTTGAAGCGCACCCCACCAAGACGGGAGAAGACAATAATTGATGTGCAGGTTTAAGCAGCTTGCTGGCGGCACCTTCTACAGCAAAAACGAGTCTCAATTGACTGGCAATTTCAGATTCGTTCAGGAGGATGGCAAAATCTGGCTGGAAACATCCGATAATTTCAGGTTTTCCGGTTCCCCTTCCCCCGGCTGGGTTCTGATGGCCTATCAAAAGAATGACAGCCGACCCAATATCTTTGATGCAGCCATGCATAATAGGATTTGTGCGATCTTGCCACCGTCACGTAAACCTTATTCTCAGTTGAACGGTCAACACCGTTTCGCAATACCGGAGCATCTTTGCATTTCCGAGTTCAACTGCCTGATTGCATGGTGTTACGGGCGCCCGGAACTATTGGGTCTCGGCATGTTTGGCGATCCATCTACGGCTGAAGCACAAATAGAAATATGCCAACAATTCTAACTCAATATCTCTACTGACAGAATTCCTTTTGACAAACATATCAACTCAACCCTCGCGGCCGGCGCGGTCTATGTCGTCCAGGATTTTGCGTTTCTTGGCAAACACTTCCAGCCGCACCCGCTCCTGCCAGGTGCGATAGGATTCTTCGACGAAACTCAGATGATCCAATGAGGCTTTCTCGGCGCGGCCCGGATCGCCCTCAATGATCGACATGCCCAGTTCGATATGCTGTTCCAATAACTTCTTGCCAGATCCATCGATGGTGCGCAGGAAATCGCGGTTATAGAAGACCCCCTGCCGGGTCAGGTCATAGATGGATGCCATCATATGAATGAGAGTGGTATTCTGGCTGGCATCAACAATGGCCGAATGCAAATTCATGTCCGCCTCGCGTGAGGCCTCCATGTCATCCTCTTCCCAACTGGTTTTCATATCTTCCAGAATGAGACGGATACGTTCCTTGTCATGCTCAGTCGCGCGCTGAGCAGCAAGCCGCGCGGCAAAAGCTTCCTGCGCCTTTCGATATTCCAGGTAATCATGAAAAGCCGCCCCATGACGAGAATAAAGCGCCAGCAAGGCCGGTGACATGGCACGCCCGGTGAGGCGGGCGACAAAAGCCCCTTCCCCGTGGCGCACGGTGATCAGACCATTATTCTCCAACCGCTGCAAAGCTTCGCGCACCTTTGGTCGAGACACCCGTGTCTGTTCGGCAAGGTCGCGCTCGGACGGCAATTTGCGGCCCTCCTTCAGCACGCCATTGACGATCAGCACTTCGATTTGCTCGACGACAGCATCGGCAACCGTATCGTGATCAACGGGTTCAAACGGGGTCAAAGGCATGGGAAATTCAGAGGACATTTTATCTCTCTATCGGTCAATTTACTGACAGTGAGTGTAGTCAAAATACTCTAAATTGCAAATTCGGAAATGATGATTTCCCGCCTTTGGTAGAAAAAATTGACCGATACCAAACAAAGTTAAGCTCCGAGAGGCAGGCTTTGATTCAAAAAGACAAAGATCAAATAATAATATAAATTACAGCTATTTAAATAATATTTGAGTTCTCAAAACTCAGCAAAAAATCTTCTTTCAAAAACCCGCATTCGACCTAAGTGGTAAATTTTATTGTTGACTTAGATATTTGGTAAAGTTTATTTACCTCACCAGGAACGGGCAATGACTGCCCACCATCCTGAGCCGCAATCGCGGCTTCGATATCGAGATATCTGGGAGGATAGAATGAAGAAATCATTTGCAGCTCTGGCTCTTGCCGCAACCATGCTGACCGCACCTTTGGCTACTGGCGCACTGGCTGCCGACAAGCTGCTGCTGAAAACCCCTATTGCCTTCTCCACGTCTCTGCCTGGCCTTGGCTCCCCAATTCCACGGGTCGCAAAACAGCTGAACGTCATGTCCGGCGGCACGCTGAAGATGAAGGTTTATGAGCCTGGCAAACTGGTTCCAGCTTTTGAAATTCTGGATGCAGTATCTTCCGGCAAGATCAATTCCGGCTACACCACCGCTGGTTACTGGGCAGGTAAAATTCCAGCCGCTCCGCTCTTCTCCGCCGTTCCATTCGGCCCGGAAGCTGGCGAATACATGGCTTGGCTTTACTACGGCAACGGCTTGGCTCTGTATCAGGAAATGTATGATCAGGCTGGCTTCAACGTCAAAGTTGTTCCTTGCGCCATCATCGCACCAGAAACCTCTGGCTGGTTCGCAAAAGAGATCAACAAGCCAGAAGATCTTGATGGTCTGAAAATGCGCTTCTTCGGTCTTGGCGGCAAAGTCATGCAGAAGCTTGGCGTAGCGACTTCCCTGCTGCCTGGCGGCGAAATCTTCCCGGCACTGGAAAAAGGTGCAATTGACGCCACCGAATTCTCCATGCCAGCGATTGATGCCCGCCTCGGCTTCCACAAACTGGTCAAGTACAACTACTTCCCAGGTTGGCACCAGCAGGCAACCGTCTTTGAGCTTCTGGTGAACAAGGATGTCTGGAACAAGGCTTCCGATCAGCACAAGGCAATCATCGAAAACGCCTGTAAGGCTTCCATGACCGACAGCTTTGCAGAAGGTGAAGCAATTCAGCATGACGCACTGCTTGATAACGTCAACAACAATGGCGTGAAAATCAAGAAGTGGAACGACGAAATGCTGTCAACCTTCCGCAAAACCTGGGACGAAGTGGCTAAAGAAGAAGCAGGCAAAGACCCATTCTTCGCCAAGGTTCTGGGTGACATGCAGACTTTCCGCGATGGTTACACCATCTGGAAAGAAAACGCTTTCCTCCCACGCAAATAGTGGTGGTGGCAAGGGGGGCGGTGCGAACGACACCGCCCTTTTTGCTTTCAGACTGTCCAGAGCCTGATCCGCTCTGCAGCTGGCACTCAGCGCTCTGGACATTTTTTTCGCGTATATTGATCTGACGCACCAGGTCACAAATGACACGCGCTCGAATTCACATTGCATACCCGCCCCTGCTGACAAAGGAGGGTTTGGCGCATTGCATGAGCAATGGGTGAGGAGACCATAATGGCCGAGAAATTCCCCCAAACCGATGATCCGATTGAGATTTATGAGACGATCCTGGAACATGAGGATCGCGACAAACAAGCCCTTGCCGTAGGCATCGATCATGCCATCAAGGGTGTTGGTCATGTTGTCATGTGGGCCAACCTCCTGCTCATCGGTGCCATTGTAACCCAGGTCACCTGTCGCTATCTGTTCAATCTGAACTTTCCAAAACTTGATGAGCTCCAGTGGCACTTCTATGGTCTGGTGACCATGGTCGGCATCTCCTATGCCCTTGTCACCGACAGCCATGTGCGCGTCGACTTGCTGCATATCCAGCTCAGCCAGCGCGCCCAGCGTATCATCGAGGTCATCGGCATTCTCACCCTGCTCGCTCCTTTCATCTATCTGATGGTGGATCAGGGTTATGACTATTTCGCCGAAAGCCTGCGCGTCAATGAGCGTTCAAACAGCCCCATTGGTCTTCCCGCCCGCTGGGCTTTCAAAGCCATCATCCCGATCAGCTTCGTGTTGCTGGGCCTCGCCGCTCTTGCCCGCCTGATCCATGATGCCCACGCCCTGTTCGTCGATGCGCCCGAAGAACGCAAAGGCTCCGATCTGCGCCTCATCGTCTGGGCTCTGCTCGGCTTTGCCGTCGTGGCCGTCGCACTGACCTTCCTCGTGCATACCACCGAGGAAAAGCTCGTCATCGCCATGTTCCTGACCTTCGTGGCCCTGCTCTTCACTGGCTTCCCGGTTGCCTGGACGCTGGCCGGTGTCGGCGTTGCCTTCTGTGGTCTGGCCTATCTGTTCGACAATGGCATGATGAACTGGACCGGTCTGGAAGAGACCCTGACCGGCCTTGATTATCTCAGCCTTGGCGCTGTGGTGAACCGCGTCTATGCCACCATGTCCAATGCGGTGCTGGTCGCGCTTCCCATGTTCATCTTCATGGGCCTGATGCTGGATGAATCCGGTGTGGCAGAGCGCCTGATGAGCTCCATGCAGCGTCTGTTTGGCACCGTACGCGGTGGTCTTGCCATCACAGTGACCATGATCGGCATCATTCTGGCGGCCTCTACCGGCATCATTGGCGCTTCTGTTGTGCTACTCGGCGTGCTGTCTTTGCCATCCATGATGCAGCAGAAATATTCGCCAACGCTGGCTGCTGGTGTGGTCTCGGCCTCCGGTACGCTTGGCATTCTTATTCCGCCATCCATCATGCTGGTCATCATGGCCGACCAGATGGCCCTGTCCGTGGGCGATCTGTTCATGGCTGCGGTCTTCCCCGGCGTGCTGATTGGTGTGCTTTACCTCAGCTATATCTTCATCCTGTCGCTGGTAAAGCGTGACGTGGCTCCTGTGCCAGAGGGCGCAACCCGCCCGGATTGGGCCGCCGTCAAGGATGTTGCCATTGCCGTCTTGCCAACCCTTGGCCTGATCCTGGCCGTGCTTGGCTCCATCTTTGCGGGCATCACCACCCCGACCGAGGCTTCCGGCATCGGCGCGATTGGTGCAACCCTGCTGGCTCTTGGCTATCGCCGCCTGACCATTCGCAAGCTGGTGAATGTGCTGAAATCCACCTTCAACACCACCGCCTATATCTTCGCCATCTTCCTTGGCGCGACCATCTTCTCCTATGTTCTGCGTGAGCTGGGTGGCGATGCGCTGATTGAAGAGATGATTGCAGGGGCAGGCTTCGGTGCCACAGGTACGGTTCTCATCATCCTCTTCATCGTCTTCCTGCTTGGCTTCGTGCTGGATTGGATCGAGATCACTCTGATCGTGCTGCCGCTGATGCGCCCGATCGTCAATGGTCTGGGTCTGGATATTCCTGGCTTTGGCGTGGTCGATGAGCCTGCCCTGATCTGGTTCGTCATTCTGGTGGCAGTGACGTTGCAAACGTCCTTCTTAACGCCGCCGGTGGGCTTTGCGCTCTTTTACTTAAAAGGGGTCTGTCCGCCAGAGATCAAGCTGACCGACATCTATAAAGGCATCATCCCGTTCGTGATCCTGCAGTTGCTCGGCCTTGCCTTTGTCTTCCTCTGGCCGGAACTCGCCACCTGGTTACCGTCCGTCGCCTATTAACTGCCAACAAAGGAGTGAAACCATGCGTCTCAGTCAATGCCATAACTTTCACGACTTCCGGCAACTGGCCAAGCGACGGCTGCCGGGCCCCATCTTCAACTATATCGATGGCGGAGCCGATGACGAGACAACCCTTCGTCAGAACACCAGCTCGTTCGATCATTGCGATCTGCTGCCATCTGTTCTGACCGGCGTGTCTGACGTCGATATGTCCGTCACCGTGATGGGCCAGAAGCTGGATATGCCGGTCTATTGCTCGCCAACTGCGCTGCAACGGCTCTTCCATCACAAGGGCGAGCGCGCCGTAGCTGCGGCGGCCGAGAAATATGGCACCATGTTTGGCGTCTCTTCCCTTGGCACCGTGTCACTGGAAGAGCTGCGGCAGAAGCACAAGAACCCGCAGGTCTATCAATTCTATTTCCATAAGGACCGGGGCCTGAATGCGGCCATGATGCAACGCGCCAAGGAAGCGGGCGTCGAGGTGATGATGCTGACCGTAGACAGCATCACCGGCGGCAACCGCGAGCGCGACCTGCGCACCGGTTTTTCCATTCCCTTCCGTCTGACCCTGGAAGGATTGATCCAGTTTGCCATCAAACCCATGTGGGGCATCAATTATGTCACCCATGAACGGTTCCGCCTGCCACAACTGGAAGAGCATGTGGACATGGGTGGCGGTGCCAGCTCCATTGGTGGTTACTTCACCGAAATGCTGGATCCGTCCATGAATTGGGACGATGTGGCCGAGATGGTGCGCGACTGGGATGGCCAATTCTGCCTGAAAGGCATCATGACTGTCGAAGATGCACGCCGCGCAGCGGAGATTGGCTGCACCGGCATTGTTCTTTCAAACCATGGGGGCCGACAGCTGGATGGCTCCCGCACGCCATTTGACCAACTATCCGAGATCGTCGACGCAGTTGGGGACCGACTGGACGTTATGATGGATAGTGGTATTCAGCGCGGCACCCATGTGTTGAAGGCGCTCTCACTGGGAGCCAAGGCCGTCGGTATTGGTCGCGGCTATCTCTACCCACTGGCCGCGGCGGGTCAGCCTGGTGTAGAGCGTGCCCTCGGTTTGATGCGCGCAGAGATTGAACGTGATATGAAGCTGATGGGCGTGACCAGCGTCGATCAGTTGAGCCGGGACAGCGTCCGGTTTCGCGGTCAATAAGTCAGCCAGTCATAAGTCTGTTTGTCAGTAAGGGAGAAGTGGTGTGAGCCATCAGGATGTGATCAAGACCTTTCGCTCCATTGTCGGAAAATCCCATGTGCTGACCGGTGACCGGCAGACAGAGCCATTTCGCAAGGGCTTTCGGTCTGGCGAGGGCGAGGTGCTGGCCGTGGTCCAGCCCGGCACGCTGCTGGAACAATGGCAAATCCTGAAAACCTGCGTAGCCAATGACCTCATCGTCATCATGCAGGCCGCCAATACTGGCCTCACCGAAGGTTCCACCCCCAAAGGCACCTATGACCGCGAGGTCGTGCTGATCAACACCCGTCGCATGGACGGCCTGCAAACGCTGGATGGCGGCAAACAGGTGATCAGCTTCCCCGGTGCCACCCTCTTTGCACTGGAAAAGCTGTTGGCCCCATTGGGGCGCGAGCCTCATTCCGTCATCGGCTCGTCCTGCATCGGCGCCTCCATCATTGGCGGCGTCTGCAACAATTCCGGCGGCTCACTGGTCGAACGCGGCCCGTCTTATACCGAGCTTTCCCTCTTTGCCCGCATATCTGAGGACGGCCAGCTGGAGCTTGTCAATCATCTGGGCATTGAACTGGGCACCACGCCGGAAGAGATCCTCTCTCGCCTGCAACAGGGCAATTATTCAGATCGCGATATGGAAGCTTCCAATCGCAAGGCGTCCGATACCGATTATGAAGCCCGCGTGCGCGATGTGGATGCCGACAGCCCGGCCCGCTTCAATGCCGACAAGCGCCGCCTTTATGAATCTGCCGGATGCGCTGGCAAGCTCGCCGTCTTTGCGGTGCGTCTGGATACCTATCCCAAGAATAAAAACGAGCAGGTCTTCTATATCGGCACCAATGAGCCATCGGACCTGACCGAACTGCGCCGCCATATCCTTAGCCAATTCGAGACCCTGCCCGTCTCTGCCGAATATATGCATCAGGAATGCTATGACCTGACCGAGAAATACGGCAAGGACACAGTGGTGATGATCGACAAGCTCGGCACCGATCGCCTGCCCACCTTCTTTGCCCTCAAGGGCAAGGTTGATGCCTATATGAAGAAGATCCCGCCCCTGTCCAATCTGACAGACCGGGTGATGCAGATCGCAGCTGGCGTCTGGCCGACCATTCTGCCCAAGCGCATGCGCGATTTCCGCAAACACTACACGCACCATCTGATCCTGAAGGCCCGCGATGAAGGCATTGAGGAAGCACAATCCTATTTCGACAGCTTCTTTGCCGACAAAGAGGGCGATTTCTTCGCCTGCGATGCCCGCGAGGGCAAGATTGCGGGCCTGCATCGCTTCGCCGCCGCCGGTGCCGCCGTGCGCTATATGAATATCCACGAGCAGAAGGTCGAAGGCATTCTGGCCCTCGATATCGCGCTGAAACGCAATGACCGTGACTGGCTGGAACAGCTACCAATTGAGCTCAATGATCAACTGGTCAGCCGCCTCTATTACGGCCACTTCCTCTGCCATGTCCTGCATCAGGATTACATCGTCAAAAAGGGCGTGGACCTGACCGAGCTGAAAGCCAAGATGCTGGAGATCCTAGACCAGCGCGGCGCAGAATATCCAGCCGAACATAATGTAGGCCACCTCTATTGCGCCAAACCGGACCTGGCCAATTTCTACAAAGACATAGACCCCACCAATTCCCTCAATCCGGGCCTGGGCAAAATGTCAAAGAAGAAGTTTTATGGGTAGGGTGGCCTTATGCCATTTCATTCATGTCTTCTTTTTCAGGGACAAGGACTGTAGCCACCGCATCCAGCACCGCTCGATGTGTTGGGATGTAATGGGGAGATAAGAAAACGAAAACCTTTGCCCAGTCATCATTTTCGTAACCATCAGGCAGTTTATATCGATCATTCGGTAACTCAGCGAGTTCTGGCCCATTATCTCGAAGAATTCTAGTGAGGTCTTCTGCCAATAGGGCCAACTGAAAAGACGGATTTTCCTGAGAAACATCACCTCTATTTAGCAATTTTCTTCCTTCCTCCGGTGTCAGAAAGCTCCGAGGTAGAAACCCCATATGGATCCCATCTCCTACAACATCGCTAAACGCGAGAAAAACAAGAAGGGGAGCATCCAATGGGCGATCCGCATGGCAGCGCAACGCCACTTCTACCTTTAGCAAAATGCGTTTTACTTTCCTCATTGATAGGCCAGTATGTACGGCAAGTTCTCCAGCAAGCTCAGCTGCTCGCTCCACTGAGAACTCTTTGTCCTCTCCAAATGGAATAGCCAACGGCAAGCCCGTTGCCATTGAATATACTGCATTTTTAAAGGCATCCTCCTTTGGACCCAATCCAAGACGAATATCGACAAATTTATCGAGATATTTCTCATCATTCTGAGCATCACCAAAGCGATGTTTTGCCAATGCTTCCAAATAATCTGCATTGACCATAAGACAGAAAACAAAAGGCGAGTCTCGAAAAATCAAATTCATTGCTTCAAGGAAGGAAATTGCATAGTCAGGATGGCATCGATCCAATTCATCAACGATCACAACAACTCGCTCATTCTCGGCTTCCTCGATCAATGCGGAATGAAGTACCTCCAACTGCTGCGGTAGTTCCTTTTTTCGTACATTCTCCGCTGCCAATTGCGCAGATATCAGAGCGCCTGCTGCATTAGACATGCCATCACCAAGGTCTTTGATAACATTGTCCAATGCATCAAACTCGTCCAAAGCGTCTTGCGCTTTGTCAGTCGCCGCATCAATAAGTTCGTCCGCACCACTTTTCAAAACAGCTTTAAGTGCCACTCGCCCACCGACTGCCAAGAGTTTTTTCGTAGCGGACATAACTTCTTGCAGTTTCTCAGGATCTTCTTTTGGAAGAATTTCAACCAGAGCACCCAAGAGCGTCACCACCGGATCACCTGAATGATCAGACTTCAAGACGTCCAACTCAGCAACCACTTCACCTAACTGACGCAAATGCTCTGCCCAAGCCGTACGGAAGAAGGTCTTCCCCCTACCAAATCCCGCCTCAATCGAAATTACTTTGGAGGAATTCATCGACTGGATTAGTTTCGTGAAGGTTTCACCAATCTCTTGATAACCCAGTTTGTCCTCTTTCCACGGATCACTCATAAGCCAGTGCCTCAAAGCTCTTTTTATTAGAAATATTCTTCAGCACCACCTTTACACGAGTCGACAATACTGAGAAAGAACGACAAACCGCCTCAGCCATGGCAAGGCGGTTTTATTCGCACCTCGTTGTTAGCTCACAGTGAACTGACCCATCATGCCAGCATCTTCATGTTCCAGAATATGGCAGTGATACATGAAGGGGTGCTCTTTGCTGGCCGGATGGTCAAAGCGAATAAGAAGCTCCACTTCGTCGCCCACCAGCACCGTATCCTTGAAGCCCAGATTATGAGGTCTTGGCAGGCTTTGCCCCTCGGACAGAACCTGAAAGACCGCGCCGTGAACATGGAAGGGATGGGCCAGCATATGGCTGCCCACACGCCAGATCTCGGTGGAGCCAAGGGCAACGTCCACATCGATCCGGCCCATATCAAAGCGCTGATTGTTGATAGAAAAACCTTCCGTTCCTCCCATCAGATCCATGATGAAGGTGCGGGTCTTTACCACATCTCCCCGACGCAAATTGAAGGCCGGAGCATCCAGTTTGTCGGCAAATTTGGTGATGCGTGGTCTTACACGCTCATCCACCACGAAGGGCAGAATATCGATGCTGCGATCAAAGACAGCATCAACCATTCCCCGCATACGCCCCATCATGTTGCCCATCATGCCGCCGGGCCCTTGGTTCGGGTCAGCATCGCTTTTCAGCAAGGCTGGCTTGCCCGAGGAGAAATCGACCAAGATTTCCGCCCGCTCCCCCGGCGATAGCGGCAACTTGGTCATCATCAGCGGATTTTCCAGATAGCCACTGTCTGTCGCAATCAGTTGAAAAGCGCGCTCATCTTCAAAATGCAGCGCATAAATGCGGGCATTGGAGCCATTGATCAGGCGCAGCCGGACTATGCTCTTCGGCGCCACCGCCACCGACCCATATTGGCCATTGACCAGCATCGCATTGCCGGTAAAGCCATGCATATAGTCGGGCATGGCAGGCTGATAGGAGACAAAGCCCTGATCATCCATACGCCGGTCTTGCAGCACCAGCGTCAGATCATCCACGCCATAATCGCTGGGCAGGCCACGTTCATCATCGCGGCCATCACTGATCTGCAAGATGCCTGCAAGCCCCTTATGCACATCATGGCCCGTGCGCTCATGAATATGGGTGTGATACCACAGTGTCGCCGGTGGCTGATCCACCTGCATCTTTGGGGCCCATTCTTCCCCCTTGGCAATGGGCAAATGCGGCCCGCCATCATGCGCACCGGGAATGAGCAACCCATGCCAATGCACGCTGATGGGCGTCGGAATCTGGTTCTCAATGATTGGATTGAAGTCACCTTTGCTGACCCGCAAAGTCGGCCCAAGATAGGGCTGATTGAAGCCAAAGGTGGCATTGGCCGCCTGCTCTTTGAAGACGCTGCTACCCTTTTGCGCCACCAGTTTGGCCGTTCGGCTCTCTGTCGCGTCCAGCAGTTTCGGCATAGTCAGCCGTGGCATCTTGCCGATATTGGCATAGGCGAAATTATCAACCCGGTTCCAGGCATAAAGCCCCGCAAGCCCTGCTCCGATTGCAGCAGTGCCGCCCAAGAATTGTCGTCTGTTCATCCCTTTTTCCTCTGCGCTGCAATGGCATTTCGCTGGTCGTGCATCTCGCGAATATCCTTGGGCCAGGTGCTCTTGATGTAGGAAAGAACGGCGATGATCTCGTCATCCGACAATATGTCCTCATAGGCAGGCATATTGGATTTGTGATCTTTCAGATTGGCATATTTGACCACGCCCAGCTTGGTCAGGCCGAACAAAGCCTCATCGGGGTGGTGCCAGGTATGGCCGCTTTTGTCATGGGGCGGTGCAGGCAGATAGCCATCAGCATCTGGCGAGCGCCAATTGGGCTGACCTTCCAGATTGTCACCATGGCAAGAGGCGCAATTGGCGGCATAGATTTCCTTGCCTTGCGCCACAATGCTTGCATTGTCGGGCTGGAACAAAGCCCCGGCTTTGTCTGGCTTGGAGAAATAGACAGCAGAGACAACCGCCCCTGCAAGCGCGATCAGACCCAAGGCCGCAAAGCCAGTCTGGGAAAATGAACGTTTCATCATTTAGTCCTGAGAGTTGAATTTATCTTTGGAATTCAGTCACAGGAATCGAGGAGGTGGGGTGTCGGGCACTGCAATCAGCGCGTCCAGATTATGGGGCGCGTCAGGGGCATAGTCATCCCGTTGCAGGTCCGAAAAAACAGGCAGCTCCGGCAGTAAGGTCGGCATTTGCATGCCACAATGAAGAGAGCGCTCTTCTGCCGAATGCTCACAATCCAGACAATCCATGAAGCCGCTGGCATCTTGCATCATCTCACCATGAGACATGGCAGATGCGACGGGCATTGGATCGGGATTATGCAGATGATTGAGATTGCCTCCAGCCAGGGCGAGCGAGATCATGCCAAGGGAAATCAGCACAAATCCAACGGTCCTGAACTTTGAGACAAAGAATTTCATAGGCTAGAAAATTCCGTTCGCTCGTTGCACGGCACGGATATATTGGGTGATGCGTTTCACTTCCGCATCCGACACCTCTGGCACCGGTGGCATATTGCCAAATGGCCAGTGATGCGCCCTCACGCCTTGTTTGGCGGCAAGCAGGAACGAGATATCGCCATGATGGCTTGGCTCATAGATTATATGGATCAGTGGCGGTGCCACATCCTTCTGCCCGGCGGCATTCTTGCCATGGCATGAGGCGCAATTCTCCTCAAACAAAGCCTTGCCGATTTGCTCTGGCATGGTGAGATCCGGCACTGTGACAGTCACAAGCACTTCACCTTCGCCCTTTTCATGGTTGGACGCCATGGCAGGCAATCCCCCAATCAGCGCGGAGAGCAGAACAACAAGCAGGGCAATTGGTCCCTGTGGTCTCATATAGATCCTCCTTTGATCAATGAATGAACAGGCCCAGCCTAAAGCCTCCAGTCACTGGAAGCTCAAGACCGGGAGTGAAGAAAATGGCAATGACCCAGAGATTAGGCACACTTGACGAAACTAAAATTATACAATAATTCTAATTTTGGAATTATTGTACAGGATTCGTTTGATGTCCCAGATCATGCTCCTCGCTCCCATCTGCCGCGCCATTGTCCGCCTGATGCCCGGACAGGTGGAAGTGGTGCTGCATGACCTCGTCACAAGTCGGATTGCCCTGATTGAAAACAGCTTCTCCCCTCGCGAGGCAGGCGATGACAGCCTCAGCGAACTTGGCGATTTCCAATCTGAGCTTAAAGACGATGACACCATCGGCCCCTATATGAAGTCCAATTCCGATGGCGCAAGGCTGCGCTCAGTCTCTGCTCTCATACGCGATGAGCAGGGAAATCCAGCGGCGCTTTTCTGCATCAATATGCGCGTTGAAGCGATGGAAATGGCCCGCGATATTCTGGCCGCTTTTACGCAAATCGAAGCTGCGCCCACATCGGAACTGCTGCGCAACGACTGGCGCGAGGTCACCAATGCCATCATCGCCGCCACGCTGAAGGAGCTGAAACTCTCCTTCAATCAGCTGAAAAAACCAGAGCGCGAAATCATCGTCGAGCGGCTGATCAGCGCCGATATTTTCACCGCCCGTGGCGCTGTCGATTATGTGGCCGAGGCTTTGGGTGTCTCCCGTGCCACGCTCTATACTCTCATCAAACAAAGCAAATAGGAGGCTGTCATGACTGCTCCCCGGCCCATGCGCAATTTTGGTTTGGAAGTCTTTTTCTCCGAGTGGGAATTCAAGGCCAAACATCACATGACCGCTTCCGATATGGAAAGTCTCGCCGTGCCGGATCTGCTGGCCATGGCAAGCCCGCAAGACCGTGAGGCCTATAAAAATCTTTGGCTTGGCTATACCCAGACCTGGGGCCTGCCCGAGCTGCGCGCCGAGATTGCCAGCACCTATGAGAGCATGAGCGATGACAATATCCTCTGTCTCGCAGGGGCTGGCGAAGGCCTTTATATGGTCGCAAAGACGCTGCTGACCAAAGACGATCATGCCATCGTCCCGACACCCAATTATCAAAGCGCCGAGACCGTGCCGCTGTCTGTCTGTGAAGTCACGGGCCTGCCCATGCGACAAGGCAATATGAAAGGCGGTTGGGCAATTGATCTGGACGCCTTGCGCGATGCCATTCGCCCCAATACCAAGCTGTTATCGCTGAACTTTCCGCACAATCCTACGGGCATGCTGATCCCCAAAGCCGATCTGGAACCTTTGGTCGAGATCTGCCGGGAGCATGATATCTGGATCCTCAGCGATGAAGTCTATCGCGGTGTGGAACTGGACCCCAATGACCGCCTGCCGCAGATTGCCGACATCTACGAAAAGGGCATCTCGCTGAATGTGATGTCAAAGGCCTATGGCCTGCCCGGCTTGCGCATTGGCTGGATTGCCAGCCAGGACAAAGCCTTTCTGGAACAGATCGAGCGCTACAAACATTATCTCTCCATCTGCAATTCCGCCCCATCCGAACATCTGGCGCTGATCGCCCTGAAAGCCCGCGAGCAGATCCTTGGACGCAATCATGGCCTGTTGCAGCGAAACATCACAGCATTGGAACAGCTCTTTGCTGACTTCCCCGGTCTGATCGATTGGACCCGCCCTCTGGGTGGTTGCGTTGCCTTCCCGCGCTTTACCGGACCGGAAGGCGGTGAAGCCTTCTGCCGTACCTTGCTGGAAGAAAGCGGCGTTCTGCTACTGCCAAGTTCGATCTATGGCTCAGATCTGGGAGAAATACCAAAAGATCATTTCCGCATCGGCTTTGGCCGCGATAAGGTCTTCGAAGATGGTCTGAGCGCCATGCGCAAACATTTCGAAAATCACTATTCCAGCTATCGGGCGTAAATCACAATGAGCGATCTTTTCCTGACCCAGATCGAACAAAGCGCCTGGACGCAATTGTCAGAGAGTAGCCGCGATCCGCAAGCGGCCTTTCGCTATCTGACCCTTTGCTCGGTGGACGGAAAATCACGACCACAGGCCCGCACCGTGGTGCTGCGAGAGGTGGATACTGACGCCCGCCTTCTGGAATTTCATACTGACATCCGCAGCCCAAAATGGCAGGAATTGACTGCCAACCCGAACGCTAGCGTGCTTGGCTATTGCCCAGTCACACGCATCCAGCTGCGCCTGCAAGGCGAAGTGGAATTGTTCGGCCATGGCACAGAGCTGGCAAACTCCGCATGGGACGCCCTCTCCTATTGGACACGCACCACCTATATGGGTGGCCCTCCGGGAGACGAGAAAGCCTTGGGCACACCAGAAGATGTTCCTGCGCCAAACAGCGTAAGCGAGGCAGAAGGACAAAAGGTCTTTGGCGTTGTACGTTTCAAGGCGCAGTCTCTGGATTGGTTCCAGTTGAAGCAGCAAGACAACAAACGCGCCTTGTTTGACTACGCCCCATCTGGCGCGCTGACAGAGCGCTGCTTGATCAATCCATAAATTCACTTTCTCTTCTCTATCAAAGACTTCGCTTGGCTCTTGCTACATTTGTAGCTATATCTCAGGAGCTTGGCTGCTCCTATCCTGAGCATCATGCGGCGGATATGCCGAGTGCCAGCCTTGGGAGGCGACAGCATGGCCAGACTATTAACTGCAATCGCGGTATTGTTCCTGATGATCCATCCGCATCAACTCAGCGCGGAAGATTATGAGCCTGGCTTCAGTGTTTATGACCCCAATCGCAAATGCCATCAGGCCTGGTGCTATATGGGCAAGCCCAGCGAAGAAGTGGGGTCCATTCAACAGCCCTTTCATCCAGAAGACTATACCGGCGTCGGGCTTGGCATGTTCGTCAAGGACTTTCGCATTGATTTCATGGAAATGCCCTTCCATGATACGGGCAATTACAGCGTGAAACTGATTGTCCTGACCAATAAAGGCGATGGGAAGTTTCGCAAGGATATAGTCTATAAGGGAAGAGCAGCCCTGAAAGAGTCCGTTCTTTTCATCCCGTCAGAGCCCGCCATTGCCCGCAGCTTCATGCGCGGCCGATTTGTCAGCGTCTATATCTATCGCAACGGCAAGCCCTATGTGGCCACCCTCTTCCCGCTCTATGGTTTCACCAAAGCCTATAGCCACATCCGTTAGATCTGACCGCAACAGGATAGCAAGCACCCACGAGACGGCATCCGGGGAATTAACAAGCGGAGATATGGCAAATCAGGATAGAGGCCTGAAGTTTGAAGACATTGACAAAAATTGGTCTGAAATCTGGTTCAGGAATGCTAACTGAAAGTCATAGATCTACTGCAAAAACCTGATCCCGCCGTCAGAGAAAGAAAGAAACCTTGTCAATCATAACACTGGCTGTTTCTGGCTATCGCTCTCTTCGCAGCCTAATCCTTCCATTGGAAAACCTGACCGTCGTCACTGGAGCAAATGGAACAGGAAAATCCAGCTTATACCGTAACCTGCGCCTTCTGGCAGAGGTCTCTCAAGGTCGATGCATCGCATCTCTTGCAGCCGAAGGCGGGCTTCGCTCCACCATGTGGGCCGGAAAAAGCAATTACTCCTCTACAATGCGCAGGGGTGTCTCTCCCATACAAGGCAATGTCGGCGACTCCCCCGTATCTCTCAGGCTCGGATTTGCTTCTGACGATTACGGATATGCAATTGATCTGGGCCTTCCCATTCCGGACAGAACAATGTTTGGCCACGACCCGGTCATAAAGGCGGAAGCAGTCTGGGTTGGAGAATATCTTTCACGTCGTAACACCATAGCAAGCCGCGCTGGTTCAAGCGTCATGGTTCAGGGTGAAGACGGCAGACTGAGAACAACAATCAGTGATATGGCTCCCTTTGAGAGCATGATGATGAGAGCTGCCGATCCGACCAACGCAATGGAGCTTTTGCTGTTGCGAGACCGTATGCGGGCCTGGCGCTTTTATGATCATTTTCGAATTGACCAGGATGCACCGGCAAGGCATCCGCGCATCGGAACACGGACCATTGCATTGTCGTCTGATGGGTCTGATTTGGCCGCAGCAATTCAAACCATTCGGGAAATCGGTGATGGCCCGGCATTTGACAGAGCCATTGAAGACGCTTTTCCCGGTTCGCAAATATTGGTTGATATTCGCGATGGTTTCTTTTCCATTGCCATGCAGCAGCAGGGTCTTTCACGACCTCTGACGGCATCCGAATTGTCAGATGGAACACTCCGATATGTCCTGCTGGCTGCAGCACTTCATACGCCTCGGCCCCCATCTCTGATGATACTGAACGAACCAGAGAGCAGTCTGCATCCCAGTCTTTTGGAACCATTGGCTCAAATGATCGCCAATGCATCAAGGGCCAGCCAGGTCATCATCGTCTCTCACGCAAGCTCTCTGACGGAAAGCCTCACCAAACAGGGAGCCACCAGCCTCGGACTTCAGAAGGAAGAAGGCGAAACCATCGTCCCCGACATCGAAATTCCACCCTGGAAATGGCCTCAACGATAAAACAAGACGGACCGCCAATATTCTTTCACTACACCATCAGAACCTGATCAAATGGAGATTTTCATGAAAACAATCGCGACCGCCCTATTGAGCATTGCTCTTCTCATATCTCCTGCCCTGGCTCAGCTGGACTTCATCGTGATTGGCGGCATGCATCAACCTGCCGCCAAGAATGTAGAGAAAGCCAACATCATCGCCATTCGCTGCTCAGACGGCAAAAAATACTTCATCTATAGCTATTTCCGCAGCTCCGGCCCCAACTATCGCGCCATCGAGCCACCAAAATGGGGCAACCCGATTGGCGGCATGGATTATCCAAACTTCGAAGATGCAGTCCACGCCGCTTGCTATACATAGGGCAAGGAAGACCGAGCTAGCGATAAAAATAGGCTGACAGGACGGCCAGCCCTGTCAGCAACAAAAAAGGCCAACCAGCATGGCGACCACGGGTGGCTATCAGATCGAACAGTCCGATCCCTGCAAAGCAAGATCCTATGGACAGCAGAATGACGGCTCCCAGATCGTCAGGCTTGAACGCATAGGCATAGAGGATGATGGCTAGAACAAGCCATGTCATCGATGTCACATGCCATGCAGAGCGCAAGACCAAACGCGATAATGCACTTTCCAGCACCCGGTTGCCACGTTTTTTGAAAAGCGGCCGCAGCAGATAAGCTTCGCCACCGATTGAGTGCAAAATGGCCGTAAGCATCAACCCGCCAATGCCAAAAAGAACCAATAGCTCAAAACTCATATGACTCGCGCCTCGCAAATATAGCCACGCACATCATAAGGGGTATATGAGCGTAATCTCAATGCCGGGTTTGCCGCTATATATTGAATGCAATCAGCCAATCGGGTCAAACACCAGAAGCAGTCTTGGTCCGGTTCCTTTCGGCACTTCCGGCGAGCGATGAACAAGCATGCATTGCTCATCTGATGGCCATTGCTTGCCCCGGAACAATCCAACGCTGCCCAAAGCCACCTGATTGTAGCAATCTGGCCGCTCTCTCAAGGCATCAACCACATAGAGCGTACCCTGCCCCCGATAGGTACAGAGGAGACGAGCCGCGACATTGTCCAGATGAAAGCGCGGGCACATCACCTCATCGGCCACATCCAGACGGATTTTGACCCGCTCGACCTTCATGACCTTCCCAAACAGTTTGGCCATCTGGGCAACATCATCAAGAAAAGCCTCTCTGCCTTCGCAGGCAGAGATCTTCTTCTCTTCACATTCGTTAAGTACAAGCGAATGCACCCCTTCAATGGCGACTTCTTCGCACACTTCCGGCAATCGATCCGACGACAGACCACTGACCCAATCCTGCAAGGCAGGATCCAATCGCCTATCCCAAATGGTTGCGGCGATGCCCGGCTGGCCAATCGAATAAAGCACCTCAGCATCGCATCCAGTCATGACATCCTGAGCAGTGAGGACTTGAACTTCCGCTAGCTGGGTCATGCGCTTTGCTCTCTCATTTTCCATACAGGGAATGGGTCATCCATGGCGGCAAAGGCAGCCAGATCATCGCCTTTGTCTTCTTCGATCAAACAGGCATCCAATCGGCTTTTGAGACCTGGCCAATCAATGCCCGTGCCAATGAAGACAATTTCCTGCCGACGGTCTCCAAACGGATCTTCCCAAAGGCGGCTCACATAATCGGTGACATGCGGATTGTCTGGCCAACGGCTCTTGGGAGTGGAGGCCCACCATTTCCCCAAGGGGCTGACATTGGAGAGCGCCCCGGCCAACGAGAATTCCAGCACCCAATCCGGACGCGTCGCCAACCAGAAATGCCCCTTGGAGCGAATGACACCAGGCAAAGCCCCGTTCAACAGCGCGTTGATCTTGACCGGATCAAAGGGACGCCGTGCGCGATAGACAAAGGACTGCACGTCATATTCATCCGTTTCCGGCACATGATCGGCAAAACCATAGAGCTCTTTTGCCCAATGCGGATGCTCATGGGCCTTTTCAAAATCGAACATCCCGGTATTCAACACATCGCGTGCCGCCACATCGGAATAGTCGGTCTCGATGATTTTGGCATCGGCATTGAGGCTGCGAATGATCTTGCGCGCGGCATCCACTTGATCAGGCCGAGCCGAGCCAACCTTGTTCAGAATGACGATATCGGCAAATTCGATCTGATCGGTGAGCAGATGCACCAAGGTCCGGTCATCCCCCTCACCCGAAATCTCACCCCGATCACTGAGGAAATCATGGCTGGAATAATCTTTCAGCAGATTGACCGCATCCACCACCGTGACCATCGTATCAAGGCGCGCAATATCGGACAAACTCTGCCCTTCTTCGTCACGAAATTCAAAGGTTGCCGCAACAGGCAAAGGCTCGGCAATGCCCGTGGATTCAATCAGCAGATAATCGAACTTCTTCTCATCTGCCAGCCGACGCACTTCCTGCAGCAAATCATCGCGCAAGGTGCAACAGATACAGCCATTGGACATTTCAACCAGCGTCTCATCGGTCTGGCTCAGTTCCGCCCCACCGGCCCGAACCAGATCCGCATCGATATTGACTTCAGACATGTCATTGACGATGACAGCCACCCGAAGCCCTTCGCGATTGTTCAGAACATTATTGAGCAAAGTGGTCTTTCCGACCCCTAGAAAGCCGGACAAAACCGTTACCGGCAAGCGCGCATCTGACATGGTTGGTCCCCACAAAAATATGTAATGTTATAACGTTACATAAATGGAGATCATCCTGCTTGCAAGGATTTTTTTGGGGGCATGAATGAGAACAAACCCAGTTAGTGTGTGACGCCACCGATATCAGCGGGGCCAAGGGAGCCAAAGTCGAGAGGCAAGGGAACCACTTTCAGAACAAAAAAGCCCGCCACTCGGTCCAGAATGGCGGGCACTGCTTTGGCAGTTGGTTGGGAAACTAACTTGCCATTGGCGTTATGGTTGGCTTGGCTTTTGGCCGGAAAAGTGGCGAGATCAAACGTCGCCAAGCGAGGGCAAAGCCTGTCCAGACCAGAAGGAGGGACGCCAGAGAAGCCAGCCCTGCCAGCGTTTGACCGATAATTCCATAAACTTCGCCGGTATGAAGAAAACGAATATAGCGGCGCAAAGATTGCGTTGATGCGGTCAGAGCTTCAGGGTCTTGGGTTTTTACCACCTCACCACTCTCCCGGCTGAAAACAAGTCTTGTTTCTTTTGATGCCTGTTTTCCATTGCCCCGGTCCACCAGCACATTCACGCTCTTGGCATTGGGATTGCTTGGGATCGTGACGGAGATGCTTGTCCAGCCACTTTGGCTTGTCTGTGCTGTTTCAAGAATGGATTGATAGGAAACCAACTGGCCGGTCTGCGTGGCCGATTTACCCTCGCTCTTGCGAGGAGGTTGAGGCCGTTTGCCATGCACCGGCGCTTCCAGACCAAGCGAATTATACGTCACCTTGCTGGCCCAGTCATAGGAGAAGACCACACCGGTCCCCACTACTGCCAGAAGCGGGATCATAACCCAGAATGAAAAGACATGATGCCAATTGAAGTCACGCGCTTTGGCGGTCGGCATCTTGGCCAGCACCATTCTTTGCTTCAGGAAAGGCCATTTCCACTTGCGTGGGAGCCACAGGTAAGCACCAGAAACAATCAGGAACAAAAAGGCCAGATTGGCTGCCTTGACCGTGTCCGCCCCCCAGCTATCAAAGCCGACGCTCAAACTGCGATGCACATCTTCGACAAAATGAAAGAATTGTTGAGCGGGATTGGCTGGAGCCTCAATGAAAGCGCCACTATAGGGATCGAGCAATTTCACATCACGCCGTCCTGCCCTCACTTCCACTGGTTTGGAGGGATCACTAACATAAGACAGACTGGTGCTACGCCCCGGAAAGGCCGGTGCAGCGATGGCAACCAGTTCATCAGCCGACAGCATTTCCATCTGCCCACCACTGGCCTCAATCCTTGGCTCGAACATCTCCTTAATCTGCGCCTCATAGGTCAGTAGAGCGCCGGTCAGAGCAAGAATGAAAATGACAATTCCAACGGCCACACCTGTTATCAAATGTGACCAGAAAAGAAAGCGTCTGAATGAGGATTGAGATGACTTTGAGGATGCCATGATGGACTCCCGCCCTTGGATAGTCTTGAAGGATGGAAACCAAGATGCCTGACCTCTGTCGCAGAGAGTTGTCCGCATCACCCAACAATGTCGCCCACTGTATCAGAGGCAAGATCTGACACAGTTGGTTACAAATTCCTCTCCCCCTTTTCTGTCTCTGGTTCAGCGAGATGTGAATATTCCAAAGACCAGAGCGCATCCGACATTCCAAACGATTTCCGCTCAAACAGCAACAAAAGTAAAAAATATCGATTTTTGTCCGATATTGACTCAATAATTCGGAATTGATACAAAATCACCATCTCAGGCCGGATGGAGTAGAAAATGGATAAGGTCGATCTCTTGATTTGTGACGCTGTGCAGCGCGACGGTCGGGCGTCGAGCACCGCAATCGCAGAAGCTGCTGGCGTGCCAACGTCCACGGCCAATGATCGCCTGCGTCGTCTGGCAAGCAACGATACCATCCGCGGCTGGCATGCGGAGCTGGATCCCGAGCGCGTTGGCGCGGGTCTTGCCTGCTTTGTGCTGATCGACATGAAGTATGACGGCGAAGAAGAAGCCGTAGACATCTTGTGTGAGCGGCCAGAGGTCATGGAACTGCATCATATTTCCGGCTCCCACTCCTATCTGATGAAACTGCGGGTTCGCGACATGAATGCGGTACAGGCTTTCCTGACCAAAGTGGTCAAACCCCTCAAAGCGGTGCAAGGCACCGAAAGCATTTTCGCCCTCAAGACCCATAAGGAAAGTGCGGAAATGCTGGTGACAAAAGCAGATGAATAGAGATTGGTGTGATTGAGATTTTGCTGAAAGGCATCGGCGTCGGCTTTGCCGTTGCAGCCCCCGTTGGCCCAATTGGCCTGCTCTGCATCAGACGCACCCTGAAAGAAGGACGAGCAAGCGGCCTTGCTTCGGGGCTTGGCGCAGCAACGGCTGACGGGATCTATGGTTTCATGGTGGCGGCTGGCTTTGCGGCGACCGGCCTGATGATCAGCTATGCCCAGCCGATGCAGCTCTTTGGGGGCTTGCTGATTGCCTGTCTTGGCCTCTTGTCCGTTCGCGCATTTTTCAAAGCCAAATCAGACACAAAGCCAGCCGACGCCAAGGAAGCAGGCAGCATCGTCTCGGCCTTTGCCACAACCTTTGCACTGACCATTTCCAACCCCATGACCATTCTGGCTTTCGTCGCGCTGGTCGCAGGTCTGGGTAGCGCGGCTGCCTCGCACGCCTATGCTGCCTATATTCTGGTTTTCGGGGTCTTTGCAGGATCAGCCTTATGGTGGCTCATTCTAGTCACTGCAGCATCCCTCGCCCGCTCTCGTATCACACCCCAGACCACCCGCTGGCTGGATCTTGCCTCTGGCACAGTGCTTCTCATCTGGGGTGCATGGATTGCCTGGTCTGCATTATAAGGCGCTGAGGACTGCTGGATCTGCTATAGTGCACGAACATTTAGACCTTGTTTCAAGAATAACGCCTTCATATCCATAGATGGCCAAATCCATAAAAGGTAAGTGTTTCATGTCCTATCCAGATTTCATCAAAGCCTTTCCCGCCATTGATGTTCCCTTTCCTGAAGATGTGGTGCAAACCTCAGTGGTGCAGTCCGAGGCCGGATTGGTTGCCTTTTTCACCTTCCTCAAAGACATGGAATTGCCCATGCATTCGCATGGTGCGCAATGGGGCACGGTCGTGGCAGGTGAGATTGAGCTGACCATCGGAAGCGAGACAAAAATCTACCGCGCAGGCGACAGCTATTCCATTCCAGCCGGCGTTGAGCATGGCGCACAGATCAAGGCCGGAGCCCGGGTGATTGATGTGTTTGAAGAGGCTGATCGTTACCCGATCAAGGCTTAGGCTCAGGACTCATTAAATCCACCATATGACGATAGCTGCAATTGTAATTGCAGCCATGAATATGTCGGCCCGGCGGTCGTAACGCGTGGCTATGCGGCGCCAATCCTTGAGACGCCCGAACATGTTCTCGATTTTATGTCGTTGTTTGTATTGTATTTTACAAAATGAAGCAGGGTCTTTTCGTCCCTTGCGCGGCGGAATGCATGAAGCGATTCCCTTAGCACTAAGAGCGGAGCGGTATTCATCAGAGTCATAGCCCTTGTCAGCTATCATCGTCGCACAATTGCCTTCTGGCAGAACCGGATACAGGATCTTAGCCCCGATATGATCCGAGATCTGTCCTGCGGTCAGGCACATCGCAACCGGTCGCCCCTCACCATCGCACACAGCGTGCAATTTGGTGTTCAATCCACCTTTTGTGCGGCCGATGTGGCGGGGAAGAATCCCCCTTTTACCAAGCTCGACGCGGTGCGGTGGGCTTTCAAATGGGTTGCATCGATCATGAGTGTGTCAGGCGGTCCATCCTCAGCCGATAAATGACTGAAAATAAGATCAAAAACACCAAGTTCAGTCCAACGCCGGAAGCGATTGTAGAGCGTCTTGTGAGGGCCATAAGCCTGGGGAGAATCCTTCCATTGAAGGCCGTTCTTCAAAACGTAGATGATGCCGGAAATGACACGACGGTCATCGACCCGGGCTATTCCGTGTGACTTGGGAAAGAAGGGTTCAATTTTCGACATCGGATCGACTGACAGAAGAAACAAATCAGGCATGGCAAACTCCTTTGCCACTCTGAATCACAAATCGCCAATCAATGCAAATTAATGGGTCTTGAGCCTAGCTTAGCCTACCCTACAATTCATGACTGTCGCACGATGTCCCATGCGCTTTCAGCAAGATGGATGGCATTCACTTCAGGCCTCTCAAGACCGCCACATTTTCGCAAATAGTCATAGGTCGGCCCAACGATCAGCGCCGAGGCCAATGGCCATGGCATATCCCGAACCGCTCCCATTTTCACCCAAGATTGATAGACGACTTCTGCCTCTTCAAAACCCTGTTTCGATACGGTTAGGATCTCGACAAGCTCGGGATCCGTGAGCGCCCGAATGCGCATCTCTTCGTAAAACAGAAAAAGCGCTCGGTCTTGCAAAGCCCATTCAGCAAGGCCCAGCACGACCGTCTGGATCATCTCCTTGGGTGTCTCGCTCGATCGCTTGGAAATGGCGATCTTTTCCCATTCCGTATTGGCCGTCTTCCAGATCTCCACGGCGATGTCAGGCTTGCCACCAAAGAAATGATAAATGCTGCCTGTCGTTGCCCCGGAAGCACGACGGATATCCGCAATCGTGGCAGAGGAATATCCCTTCTCAACAAAAACAGACAGGGCGGCATCCAGGATGGATTGGCGACGATCGGACATGAAACCCTCACACTTGACACAACTAGAACATCGTTCTAATGATGATACTAGAACATCATTCTAGTGGAGATATCCATGCCCGATCAAGCCCAAACCAACCTCATCGCTGCCAAGAGTTTCGTCACGGCTGTAGAACGCATGGATGGCTCTGTCCTTGATGCCTTCTTCAGTTCGGATGTGAAGCAGATCGAATGGCCAAACCTGTTCAAACCGAATGGCGAAGAGCGCGACCTGCCAAAGCTCAAAACCGATATCGAAAAGGCCCGCGGCATCTTGCGTGAGCAAAGGTACGAGATCACCCGCGAACTGGCAGATGGAGACTGCGTCATGCTGGAAATGATCTGGCGTGGCACCATGGAAATTGACTTCCCTCCACTGACCAAAGACCAGAACTTACAGGCCCATTGCGTCGCCATTTTCGACTTCGAAAACGGCAAGGCCACCGGCCTTCGAAACTATGATTGCTTCGATCCCTTTGCTTGAGAATGAACCAGGACGTCTTCGCTCTCGTCCCATTTTGAGAAAATTTATCCCATGAATATCTTATTGAATTCATTGATATTTTAAGTTGATAGAAAAATTAAAACAAACCTTGAGTTGACAATTTTTTTGCATTTGCGTATCGATTCAAGCCTCAGAAAAAGGAAATATTCGATGTCTATCGCAACCTATTATTCAGCAAGTTCATATGCGTCCGCGCTTCGCGGTCGAAGGCATTTGCGTGTGCGGTAAGCGATAGGCACATCGTTATGTTTTTGACCCGGAAGCAGATGCTTACCGGGTTTTTTGTTGCCCGGGTCATTGAGAAGGAAGATGAACCGGGCAGGTGTCCGGCACCGCTTGGAAAGCGGCTGGGGCCCGAACGGGTCTGGGGATCAAGACCTCTGTCTTCCGCCAATGGAGTAGCTGGGCACTGGGGAGCCCACCGGACTGTAAATCCGACGCTTATAGCTGTGCTGGTTCAATTCCAGCCTACTCCACCAATAGAGAGTGAACCAGCCGGGGTGCTGGCGCAGACTGCTAATCTGTCGGAGCCTGAATGGGCTTGCGGGTCGGGACCGCCGCTCTCTGTCATAATTTTGACTAGACCATATTTGGAGCTCGATGCATCAGTCCCAGCAGGCATCGTTATCATCTTCGTTCAAACATTCAATCAGGCCATGATTTCCGCATAAAGGGTCTGGGTTGCCAGAGAGGGAGAAGCCACAGAACATATTTGCAATTCACGTATCAGAGGGCTTTTGAGATCCTTATAGACCAATCCATCTCCCAGCTCGGAGACCGTCAATTTTGGCAAGATGGTCATACCCAGTTCCGATTTGACGGCTTCAAGCAAAGCACGCGTATCCCTTATCTTTAAAAAAACATTCAGCTTTACATCTGCCTGATCTGCATAGTCATTGATGGCCTCCTCACAACCAGACGCCGACATCAGCAATGGATGATTTTCAAGATCAAGAACATCAATGCTGCTCTGTTTCGATAGTGAATGATTTTTGGGACAGACAACCCCAAGTTCCAAATGCCTGAGCAGCGTTGCATCGGCTCCCAATCTGCCCATGGAAATGGCAATATCTACAACTTTGTTGTCCAGCAACGTGGCGCATTCTTCGTCAGAACCCTCGATGAGCTCCACCGTAATTTTGGGATACCACTTTTGCAGTTTTGCCAGTACCTTTGGCAAAATTCCAACGGCAGCACTGGTAACAGACGCAATTGTCACATGGCCGGAAATTTCGGGCTCTACACTCAGAGCAGACAATGCTTCCAGATGATCCAATGCCGCACGCACTTCGATCTGAGCCCTCTTGCCCAAAGCTGTCATTCCCGCTTCACGGCCAGAGCGCCAGACAAGTGGCCCGCCCAGCAACTCCTCCCAGGCGCGCATCGCATGACTGACACCAGACTGGGTAAGCCCCAATCCTTCGGCCACCTTTGTGTAGCTTTTCTCATGAGCAAGTGCATCCAGCACACGCAACATGGTGATATTGATATTATTTATGCTCATGCAATATATGATATCTAATCATTTGGCTCATGTCTCCTATTAAGATATTCCTTCAAAAAAATCAGTAGGAGCTTGGATCAATGAAAGACTTGAGGCCTGAAACAGCTGACAATACAACCCCCTACCTTCGTGGTGCAGTTTATGGTGTAGCCGCTGTTTCCATTTGGGCAGGATGGATGGCAATCACACGTCTTGGTGTCACCACCAATCTGGATTCCTGGGATATAGCAGCACTGCGTTTTGGCGTTGCTGGGTTGCTGCTTTCGCCGGTTATCATGAGACACGGCTTCGCGCTGGATCAACTCGGTCTGGCAAGACTTTTACTATTGATTTCCGGTGCCGGAGCCCCATATGCAATCATCGCAGCAAGTGGGTTGGAATTCGCCCCCGCCGCCGATGCCGGTGCTTTGGTCCCTGGTGTCATGCCTCTATTCGTTGCATTATTGTCTAGCTTTTTTCTTTCCGAAAAATTCTCTCCCAATCGCAAGCTCGGCCTTCTAATGATTTTGACTGGCGTGATCGCCATTGCTGGTTCGTCACTCATGTCCGCCGAACTCAATCGATCCTTCGGTCATGCTATTTTCCTTTGCGCATCTTTTCTTTGGGCAGTTTTCACAATAATCCTGAAATGGGCAAAGCTTTCCCCGCTCCATGCGACTGCTCTTGTTTCCGTTGGCTCAATGATCGGATATCTACCGGTTTATTTTGCTATTGCAGGGACCAAATTGCTTGATGCACCCCTATCAGACCTGATCATCCAATCGATCTATCAAGGCGTATTTACGACAGTGGTATCGCTTTTTCTGTTTGGCAAAGCCGTATCAATCCTGGGAGCATCCAGCGGTGCTGCATTCGGGGCACTGGTCCCTGCCATGGCGGCCCTTTTGGCTATCCCCATCCTTGGTGAATTTTCCAAACCCGTTGATTGGCTCGGTATCATCACCATTTCAATCGGAGTCTTTCTGGCCAGCGGCGGACCACTCCCCCAAATTACCAACCTGAAAAAATCAAAAAGCTGACCGTATGAAAAGAATGTTGTCCAATACAGTCAGCTGTTCTGTATTCACCCACAAATGCTCTTGGTAATGACTGAATTGCAAGGTCATTGCGAGAAGGTGCTTTCAGCAACTGCCAACTGAAAGCACCAGCCCGGTCAGAGATTGCCTTTCGACAATTCATCCGCAAGATAATCGGCCTGACGGATCGCCAAGGCAACAATGGTCAATGTCGGGTTCACCGCAGCACCGGTGGTGAACTGCGACCCGTCCGAGATGAACAGATTGGTTATTTCGTGGCTCTGACCCCATTTGTTCACCACACCATCTTCGGGTTTCTCGGACATACGATTGGTGCCGAGATTATGCGTGGACGGATAAGGCGGCGTCGGGAAAACACGGGTAGCCCCCACCGCTTCATATACTGCCATGCCTTGCTTATAGGCGTGCTGACGCATTGCGATATCATTTGGATGATCATCAAAATGCACATTGGCAACCGGCAATCCATGCTGATCCTTCACATCCATATTCAGCGTCACCCTGTTCGTCTCTTGTGGCATATCTTCCCCGACAAGCCACATGCCAGCCATATTCTCGTATGAATCCAAAGCTGTGGTGAATTCACGGCCCCATGCCCCGGGATCCAGAAAGGCCGCCATGAAGGGAATGCCAAGACTGAGGGTTTCCATCTCATAGCCGCCAACAAAGCCACGGGACGGATCGTGTTTGGCTTCATCCTGAATGATGCCTGCCATGGTGGTTCCCCTCCACATACGAACGGGCTTGTCAAAGGTCGCATAAACCGAGCCGGTCATATGGCGCATATAATTGCGCCCCACCTGCCCGGAAGAATTGGCCAACCCATCAGGGAACATGGATGAGGCTGAATTCAGCAGAAGACGCGGGCTCTCGAATGAGTTGCCTGCCAAGCATACCACACGCGCCTTCTGCATCTGAAGCTTGCCATCAGCATCATAATATTCGACACCGCTCACCTTGCCAGCTTCATTATGTAGAATCCGTGCCACATGGGCCCGCTCGCGCACTTCCAGATTGCCGGTCGCTTCGCCTTCCGGAATATCGGTATAGGCGGCCGACCATTTGGCGCCCCATTTACAGCCCTGAAAACAGAAACCGGTCTGCTGACACATGGTCCGATCACCATTCTCATGAGACATGATGGCCATGCGCCCAGTGCTGACCTCCTTGTAGCCCAATGCCTTGGCACCGGCCTCAAACACCTTGTAATTGTTGTTTCCCGGCAAACCCGGCCAGCCATTGGTGCGGGTCACGCCCAACTTCTTCTCTGCCTTGTCATACCAGGGAGCCATTTCTTCAGCTTCAATCGGCCAGTCCAGAAGATTGGCTCCTTCTACCTTGCCATAGGTGGTTGCAGCCTTCCATTCATGATCTTGAAACCGCAAGGATGCCCCGGCCCAATGAGTAGTGGTACCACCAACCGCCTTGACGATCCATGCAGGCAGTCCGCTGAAATCCTTCGCCACACGCCAATCCCCCGATGTGGTGCGTGGATCGGTCCAAGCCAACTGACCAAAACTCTCCCATTCATCATTGATGTAATCTTCGGGCAAATACCGCCCGCCGGCCTCCAACGCCACAACACTGACGCCTTTCTTGGCCAATTCATTTGCAAGCACGCCGCCACCGGCGCCTGTTCCGATAATGACAACGACACTATCGTCGTTCATGTCAAAAGGTGCTGCCATGGTCCTCGTCCTCCCCTTCGGTCCTAAAGCCAGTTGATATCGTCAAAGCCGCGGTCGACATAACCGCCCTTGGAGAAGCTCTCGCCCTCATAGCCGAAAATCGGCCAAACAGCCTTTTGGTTATAAAGCCCAGTGACGAGACCACCGCGCATCTTCTGAAAAAAGGAGCTGTCTTCCATACTGCGCAGGATGTCGACACGGTCTCGCTCCCATCCCATATCCAGATAAGACACAAAGCCTTTTTTCTTTGCGGCTTCATTCAGCTTAGTAATCCCTGTTGCGATATCTGCCGCAGCCTCGCTGCTGTCATATCCCTTGACGGCACTGACATAATGCTCATCAGGAATACGATCATGGGGGTAGATATCACGGGCCATCTGCACCAACGTGGCGAAATCCTCCGATTTGAGATGATTGGTCTCATAGGCCCAGGCTGCACCGGTCCCGGCGATGAAACCGGAGCCGATCAGAAAAGATGCCCCGACAGCACTTACGCGCGCCAGGAGTTGTCGGCGGGTGAGTCCCCGCATTTCGGACTTGGTCATGGTCTCCTCCCTTCCCAAGTAGGTGGCACCCGTAAAAGCGAGTACCGTCATTGTCATTCAAATCGCCCGGAGCGCTCTAGTACCTCAATCTGATAGCCATCGGGATCTGCTACGAAGAAAAAGCGCCCAACGAGCTCTCCGTCCGGGGCAAACTCCACCAGCTTGCGCGGGGATAACCCTTCCGCTTCAAAACGAGCATGCTCAGCATCCAGATCCTCAACAGAAACAGCCAGATGGCCATATCCGTCGCCCAGCACGTAGGGCTCGGTGCGCCTCTTGTTGACGGTCAGTTCAACTTCAAAATTCGTTTCTGGATTACTCAGATAAATGAGCGTGAAGTCGGAGAAATCAAGCCGATCAGAAATGCCAAGCCCAAATGCCCGTCGATAAAAATCGACAGATCTTTTCTCATCGAGAACACGGATCATGCTGTGAATGGCTTTAGCCAAACGAGCCTCCTGAATTGGTTTTGATAATTTACCAATTCAGCATGCATTACTTGATGGGATGACAGGTAGTAGGGGTTTACTACATAGGGGTTTTTCTGAATTCACCCTATTCGGCAGCCACACTCATGGTCTCATCATGAGGCATAGTGGCACCAGATTGCGCAACGAAAACCAGGCAAGCCGTACGCAAAAGAGAAGTAAAATTGACCGGTTCGCCACGAGTTTCCAGAACTTCGGAATGCAGTTTGGAAATGAAGACAGGAGTGGAGACCTGATCTGCCCTGGCTATCTGATCCAGAATATCCCAAAACGCATTTTCCAACCGAATGCTGGTGCTTTGTCCATTCAAGCGTAAACGGCGCGTTGTGGATGTGTAACGGATGGGATCCTGCCCGGCAAAAACCTCGCACATATTGCTTTCCTCACTCTGGATGAGCGATATCATAGGCAAATTTATTGAAAAATGCCTAGAAGCTTTTTTCAAAAAGAAAGGTAAAGACAAAAGACCTTATGTCCAGGTTTTGCAATTTTGGTGCATTTTGAAGCCGCAATATTTCAAATATCGACAGAAAAGGAATTTTTGGATCTATCTGACAAAAAAGAGAAATTCCTACTCTTTCCGATCAACTGACAAAGCACATCAACTGTTTCAGTTCCGGTTGATCAAAACAGTCCGTCCAATCACCTGACCATTGTGAATGAAGGCCAAAAAAGATCGATATCCGCAACAATCAGACGACGTAGCCCTTCTCGAACCTGATTATTTTGAGCAAATGAAACCCGGATCATCGCCCACAAGCCAAACGCATAGCCCTATATCATCCAAAAAACCAACTCTTATGGACCCCATAGATGAGAGCTGATAATAACCTACCAATTGCCAGTTGTCGTGAAGGGTCCAATATGTCGCTATACGAAGTCTTGTCAAATGCACCCCGTTCCGAATTAAGTGTATGCGTAGGCATTGATCCCACACCGACATCATTATCCGCTTGGGGATTGGATGACACGGCTAAGGGAGCCAGAAAATTCGCACTGACAATGCTGGAAGCAGCAGCAGATACAGTGTCACTTGTAAAACCGCAAGTCGCCTATTTCGAACGTTTTGGTGTAGAAGGCTATGCGGTTCTGACGGACGTGATCAAAGAAGCCAGACAAATGGGGCTGCTTGTGCTTGCTGACGCAAAAAGGGGCGACATCGGATCAACAATTGACGCCTATGGAGCTGCATGGCTAGGAAAGACTGCACCGATGCAGGTCGACGCAATCACCGTAACGCCATATTTGGGATTTGGCTCATTGGCCCCTTTGCTGAATAGAGCCCATGATGCTGGGGCTTATGTCTTTGTCGTCACGCGGTCTTCAAACCCCGAGGGCACGGAGTTGCAAGAGCATGGCAACCCCAAGATATGGCACAAGATTCTGGACGACATCGCAGATTGGGAGCAGTCCCGTGGAAACAGAACCATCGGAGCTGTCGTTGGAGCAACCGTCCCGTCGGATTTGAAATATGCGTTGGATCGCTTGCCTGAGGCTTATTTTCTCGCGCCGGGCATTGGTCAGCAGGGTGCCACTTATAAAGATGTAATCGGCCTGACAGATGATCGCAAAAGGATCATAATCAGCTCCAGCCGGGCCCTTGCCGCCAACGGCCCCAAAGCGTCTGATATTCGTGCTGCTATATATCGAAGCTAGTGTGGCGGAATTGAAATAGGCATCATTTATCTGCGAGCTCGCTTGCCTATTTCAATTACGAAAACCACAATAGAAACATATATTTGCCGGTCACTCTTTTAAATCTAAAGTTCGTTCGGCGCTCGCTGCGCAATGTGACGAACTTTAGATTCGGGTGACTAGGCTCAGGTCTCATCTATCACGCGGCGACCAATCGCTTTCTGTAGATTTTCGACGATTTAAACGCAAAGCAAGACCGATCGAAACCCCAACACCTATGGCCACAGTCAAATCGACGAGGACGGTCAATACGAGCGTGAGGAGCAGCAGAAAAATATCACTTTTCCTACCCCGGGCATACTGGATCCATTTATGCGGCTCTGTCATGTTCCAAGCTGTAACAACAAGAAGTGCGGCAAGTGCGGGCATGGCCAGATCACTTACCAATGGTGCGAAAAGCAACATCATCAGCAAAATGACAATGGCATGGACTATCCCCGCCACCGGTGTTTTTCCACCAGCTTTAATATTCGTTGCAGTTCTTGCAATTGCGCCTGTGGCAGGAAGACCTGCGAACAGCGCCGAACCTATATTGGCGATGCCTTGAGCAGTCAGTTCGGCATTTGGCCTGTGATGTCCCTCAATCATCTTATCAGCAACCATCGCTGACAGAAGAGACTCAACCCCCGCCAAAAACGCAATAGTGAAAGCAGATGGCAGGAGTTCGACAATTCGTGCGAACGACAAGTTGGGGAGTTCGGGCCATGGCATTTGGCTAGAGAGATCTCCAAAGCGAGAACCGAGCGTATCTACGGGCAGCGACATGAAGGCCACGAGAGCAGAACTAACCCCAAGCCCAATTATCAATACGGGAAAGCGTGGCGCAATTCGTCGCAAAAGCACAATCAGGAAAATCGTAATAAGCGCAATAGCAAAGGGTGCAAAACCAGCAGTATCACGCACCTCCCACAGAGCCGTAATTTTCTCCACAAAACCAGCTGGGACTGCATCAATCCTCAGACCAAGGAAATCTTTCAATTGGCTGATCGCAATAATGATGCCAATACCAATGGTGAAACCGCTTACCACCGCTTCTGGAACAAAGGCAATCAGATTTCCCGCTCTAAAATATCCACCAACAAGCAATATTATGCCTGCCATGAAAGTTGCCAAAACAAGACCATCATAACCATGATGGGCAATCACCCCGAACACAACAACAATGAACGCCCCTGTTGGCCCTCCGATTTGAACGCGACTGCCACCAAAGAGTGAAATCAAAAAGCCACCGATGATAGCTGTCGTAATCCCCTTGGCCGGATCAGCCCCCGAAGCAATCGCAATGGCAAGACTGAGCGGCAGAGCGACCATGGCCACGGTGACGCCAGCCAACAGGTCGGCAACAAAAAGTGTCCAGCTATATGTTCGTAATGTCGTAAAAATCTTTGGTTGACGCATATCGCAATTATACCGACGAATAGACAAAACTTCACCAGCTCACTTCGAGGCTTGCAGTGCAAAGTTATATGTTTGAATATCTGGTCAACGATCCCATTTGCTTATAGAAAATTGGGGCGCTTCAGCCATTGATCTGACTTCCAGAAGAGAATACCAACGAGAGGAAAGAATGGCACATATAAGCTATTGCTCCCCTCCTTGGTACAAGGATAGCAAGAGGAAGCATAGGACATTGCCCGCCGAAAAGGCAACCAATTACTGATACAGCAAAACTCACACTTCTTCCCCATTATTCATCTCTTGCTCCAGAAACTCTTCCGGGCTATCGACTTCAATCAGTTTTTTGCCCTGGATCCACCAGAAGCGATTGCCGACATGACGCAGGAAGCTTCGGTCATGACTGACCAGCAGGCAACAAGCCCCATGGTCGATCAACTCACGTTCCAAGGCTTCCTGCCCGTCAATATCCAGATGGTTGGTCGGCTCATCCAGCAAATAGAAGTTCGGATGTTTCAACCGCAGAGCCAGCATTGCGAGGCGTACTTTCTGACCACCGGACAGCTTTCCAAGCCGGGTATCCTGCATCTGAATATTGATGCCAGCTCCAGCCAATAACGCTCTTGCCCGCTGATCGCCCACATCAAATTGCGCGGTCAGTGTCGACATGGGCGTCTCACCCTCTTCCAATTGGCTGAGATGCTGATCGGAATAGGCGGGGACGATGGAGGGAGCGAACTTTACCCCTGTCTCAGCACCCGACAAAGCACGCTGGATCATCGAGATCAGCCGGGTTTTGCCCGTGCCATTGGCCCCAAGCAACACCACCCGATCGCCAGGGCAAATCCATTTTTGCCCTGTCTTGTAGAGCAGTCGTCCATCTGGTGTGGTCACCTCCAGATCATTGAGCGTGATCAAAGCCTTGGCGTGACTGCCACTATTGGTCAGGCGAATATCACCCGCACTTTGCTCGCGATGGGCTGGCTTTGCGGCCTCTTCCAGCTTGTTTGCCCGCTCGTTCAGCTGTTTGGTTTTGGTGAGTAGCAGATCCGAGCCGGAATTGATGCCGACATTTTTCAGCTTCGCGGCTTTCTTGCGCAATTGCTGCACCTTGTTCAGATCATTGGCAAAGCGCCGCTCATCCGCAGCATCGGCTTCATTCAATGCGTCCCGCGCTTCAGAGAAAGGAAGACGAAAGATCCTTGATCTTTCCGGCCGCAAAAAGAGCGTGCGATTGGTCGTCGCATCCAGAAAGGCCCGATCATGAGAAGTGATGATCACCGGCACATCGCGCGGCAAGGCATTCAGCCAATCCTGCAGCAAGGCAATACGATGCAGATCCAGATGATTGGTTGGCTCATCCAGCAACAGCATGTCCGGTTCGGTGATCCAGACCGCAGCCAGCATCGCCGTGCGCTGCCAACCTCCGCTCAGCTCACTCAAAGGCTTGTGCTGCAGCTCATAAGGCACCTGCAACTCCCCCAGCACCACATCCACGCGCCAGCTCTCATAATCCGCTTGCTCTGGCGGCAATGCGGCCAACACACTATCATACAGCGTCTTATCCATATGCTCATGCGGGATGGTCTGTTGCACATAGCCAACCCGCAAACCACGGGAGCGGGTGATGGTGCCGGAGGTTGGCTCGCTCTTTCCATCGATACAGGAAAGCAAGGTCGACTTGCCACTGCCATTGGCAGCCACCAACCCAATGCGGTCGGCCTTGGAAACAGTCAGGGTGAGATCGGAAAAAAGCACATCGCCGAGCGTGATGCTCAAGGCATTGATATCAAGGATTGTCATAGGAAACTCTGGTCAAGAAAATATGCGCCGCAAGACGCGGCCGAAAAAACAGGCAGACCAGAAAAGAAAGAATTTTCGGTCAGCCCTGTAAACGCATCTACAGGGCGTAACGCGGACCATACTGAAGTAGGCGAGTGATACGCATAATCAGTAAAAGCCCTCCCGTGTTTAGAATCATTGACCGTTGAGCAAGCCTAGAATGGAAATGGGACGGTGGCAAGTGGGGTATTCAAAGCTTTGAATTGTAATCAAACACAGGGCCAAGCCTCGCCCAAACACAACTTAAGATAAATAAAAATCCGAAATCACAATCATATATATTTAACCATGAGGCAGATTTTTTCTGCTGATTGCCTGAAGGCCCAATATCGTATAAAGCGAAAATTTACACTTCAAATCAACTATCACGTGCACATGAAATTTTCGCTCGAACTTATCCATTTGAGACGTGAGAGCCATATTCGAAGTGAGCACAATTATGCAGTCAGCATATGGAGAGATAGAAACATCCTCAGCGCTGAATGATGATCAGTTGTTACCCAATATTCTGGATGAAAATGCCGTTCTGGCTTTGGACGAGGCCGCTGCCACCAAATCTCTGGATACTGATCTTCTCAGCACAACTCCGGTGGTCGACATACGCATGCAAATCGAGACAATTCTCTCGCTGCTTCAGAAAGTCGATCATCGAAAGCTGCTCTCCAGACAAAGTGCTTGGGCAAGATTGACTGGCAAGAACATCGAAGCACGCCTTGAGTTCGAACTGGCAGCACAGAATGTCCTGAATTCCGTGTCCCATCTTCTCAAACTGGCCGAGACAGGACAACATGTCCTGCTTCTGCTCAAACAATCCTTCCAGGACATTCAGCACGAACAAGAACGCCTCAATTGCGTCATCCAGGAAGCCAAGGATCTGTTGATCCGATCTCCATCGGCAGAGGACTTCGTCATCAGTCGTTTCGAGAGACGGCTATCCAATATCATGGCGTTGCATGCAGCCAATAGCGCCACACTTCAGCAAATCTCACTCGCCGAACAAACCTTGCATGGCACTTTGGACCGCGTAACCGATGTCAGAACACTGCTGGTTCCCCTTTGGCAGCGCAATGTCCTTGCTCTGGCACAAGCAAGCATTGGCCATGACCAACGCAAAGCAGCAGATGACTTTGCCCAGACCCATCACCAATTCATTGAATATTTAGCCTGAGGATAGTCGGAATGACCAATAATATTGCAATCGCCACCGAACAGAACTTCTCCGATCACGAGACCTCTCATTCGATCGATCCTGAAGTTGCTCGCCTTGCATCGACCATTGACTATCACTCTTCATTATCCATTCAAAGCTTCGGCAGTGAACTGGCAACCAAAACAGCACAATATACAGATGAGATCCTCGGTAATTCCAGAGTTTCGGGCCTTGCGGAAACCGGCGACCAACTCAATCAGATCGTACATGCCGTACAGGCATTTGACCTCAAACAACTGGATAATTCGACCGCCAGAATGCCAGTGGTCGGGGGGCTCCTGAAACGCTTCACCCAATCAAAAGAAAAGATGATGGCCCGGTTCGAAACGGTCAGAACCCAGGTTGAAAAAATCGTATCGCAAGTGGAAAGCACAGCGGATCTGCTTAACCGCCGCAATCGGGACTATCAATCCATGTATGATAGCGTTCGGGAGGAGCATGCGCTTCTAGGACAGCATATCGACGCCATTGATCTAAGGCTTACAGATGTCGATAGGGAAATTGCATCACAGCCTAAAGCTGGCACTGACATGGTCTCAATCGAAAAAGCTGCCGTGCTGGAAAATGCCCGAAACCAGCTTTCCAAACGCGCTGACGATCTGCGCATGTTGCAGCATACCGCCATGCAAATGCTTTCTATGGTTCGCGTCATTCAATCAAACAATCTTCTTCTGGTCGACAAATTTCAAACCATCCAGACCCTTACGCTCCCGACCTGGAAACGCACTTTTCTACTGGCACTGACACTTGATGAGCAAAAGAATGCTGTTGATCTGGCCAACAGCATCGATGATGCAACCAACACCATGATGCGGCGAAATGCAGAATTGCTACGACAGAACTCTGTCGCAACCGCTCAGGCAAACCAGAGACTGGTCGTCGATATCGACACCTTGCGCGACGTTCACAACACCATCCTAATGACGCTTTCTGATGTACGCGATGCCCATAGCAAGGGAGCAGCCGAACGCGCCGATGCGATGGTCGAACTGGAACGCTTGCGCCAGGAAATGTCCAAGGATGCCAAAGCAATCACACTATCTGGTGCGCGACATGCCTAGCTTTGCCAAAGGAAGTGAGTTTCGCCGATCTGTCACCAATCGGCTTTCGACATCTCCACCAAACGATGATCTTGAGTTAGGACGGCTTAAGGGTGTCTCTCAAAACATTCGCCTCATTGGTGAGCTGATCGCCTTCCTTGGAGTTATGGTGGCATTCTTCGCCTTGGCGCATTGGCCGGACAATCCGCAAAGCCTGCAAGGATTGAAAGGCACAATCTATTTTCCAGCCAGTCTGGTAACAGAGCTGAATTTCTCTGAAATTCGGATCAATAGTCTGGTCCTTCTGACAGATCTCATTCCGATCAACATGAAAAATGCGGCAATCCCAGTCCTCGCACTTCTGGGACTAAGCGCCATTCTGCGCCGTCGCTGGGTTTTGACTGGCCTCTTCTTCGCCGTGTTGTTGTTTCCATGGCCGTTGATTGGCTATCATTTCCCCGTACGCTCGGTCTTTCTCGCGACGTTCGCCTTGATCTTGGCAATACGCATATTGCCCATCCAGTTCTATCTGCGGCTCGCGCTGATACCTCTGGCAATCTTCTTCTACAAGCCCGTTCTTTCAACGACCGCCTCATCATTCGCGAGCATTCTTGGGTTGAAAGATACACCAACTCAGGATTACCGATCCCTACGTTTTTCCGAGCTTCAGCCCAACCAACCAACTGAGACCAAAAGCTCAAATCGTAGCACAACCGAACCCATGACAACCTTTCTGGCATCACTCGACAATCCAAGTGACAAGGCGGGATATGCCTACGCCCAGGCACAAGAGCATGCCTTTCGAGGACAAATGGATGCTGCCGTCAGGCTGCTTGATGAAGCTGAGCACCATAATCTGGCCCAAAGCCCGTTCACGCAGCGCAGATTTGAAATCATTCGCAATCATGCGATTGCATCTGGACTGAACGGCCCCGCCGAGCAAAACAGCATCATTTCCAGCCATCAAACGCAAACAATGATTTCCTCATTCATCGTTGGAACTGGTATCCTTCTAGGTCTGATGGGACCGTTTGCGGGCATAATCAGCTCCAGAATTCAGCGCCGTACCCTCCGCATCACCGAGGCTTATACTCAGTTGAAACAGCAGAGTAGGAGCATCATCCCGTCTGCAGCAGCAACCAAAGCAAATTCTGCGGCAAATGCCACCAGCTCAAACCGTGCATCAGACCTTGAGAGTGGCAATGATATTGTTACCAAAGCATCCAAACGAGCAAACCTATATAGTCTGTCAGCATGCATTCTGGCTGGCTTATCTTGCCTGGCCGCCTATTCGTCCGTGCTATTCTGGCTTCCCTCTGCTGGATCCAATGCAGCCTTTGACAAGGTCAGTCTGGTAAGCAACGTCAAAACAATGGTTGAACAATCTGGAAATCTGGTATCGTCAAACGGGATTGATCAAGGTTTCATGTGGAGTGGAACCATCCCGCTTTATTTGCCGATCATTGGCATACTGCTTTTCTCACTTATTGTCTTCAGAAGCCACGCAAAACCAATATTGGCGGGGATGCTTCTCATCTTCGTTGCAGCGCAGATATATCCTCTCATTCCAAACAGAAGTTCAATGTTCGAAATTGCTGCCAGCAGCATTTCCACCGAGGTTCGTTCTCAACTTCGAGGCGACAAGCAACCTGCCTCAGAGGGTGTCCTTAAACCACAAGTTCCCACCCTTCCCGCCTTAATCAACATGGGGACAGGAAAAGTGACAAAGATAGATATCTCTGATGAACAAAGAGATCCTTCTCTTCCCTCATTGTCCGCCATTGGATCACAGAAACCCGACCCTTTGACAAATCCCAAAGGGCCCAAAAACAAGGCTTCCTTCTTGCAGGACAAAACCGTGCCTGTGCTGAAAAGAGAAGACTTTCTCACCTTTGAGAAACTGAACGCCACTTATGCGCTGGCCCAAATCGCCTATCTGGAAAACAAGCCAGAACAAGCCAGCGAGTGGCTTACATTCCTCGTCCAGAATGGCATGCCCCAATCCCTGGTACACCTTCGCAAGATTGCGTTGATGATCGATTGGGTGGAGGCTCGCGGCCATCCTCTTCCAGATCATAAATCCAAACCACGCATTCAGGCATTGACGGATGTCCCACGCTTTATCGCCCAAATCTTCTATTGGCTGAGCGTTGCAATAGGCCTATCGGCTTGCGTCACGCTGATCCTCGGATTTGTCGCCAACCAGAATCTTCGAAAAATCAACGCTTTGGCCCAGCAGAAGCTGGACTACAAATCCGGACATGTCTGAAAACCAGCGAACCAGCTTATCCAAGGTCTTGCTGACAAGGAGAAATATTGTGCAAACTGCAAAAGAGCTACCGGAAGAACTAGATGTCACCAATCCACTCCATGTCGAGTGGATCAAATCATCAAGAGATCCTTTGATTTGGCATGAAGCCGCTGTTGCAGCGCTCGCATATATGGGGGATAAGCACGGATTTTTGCCTTGGCTGGTCGAGCAACCAGAGCTTGATAGAGCCACCGCTGGCTGGCTATTTCTCTGGTGTGCCGGAGAACGATACCTATCCGGTCAAAAGGACGGTTTTTACGCCAAGATCCCCGATGACAGAGTCCTCGAACTTACCAAAGAAATATGCTGGCGCAGCGAGAATGGCGAATTTGGATCAGAGCGAGCAGGTCTGGATACTTCGTTTGAAGAAACACGGGAAAAATGCCTCAAGCTGATCTCTAATGGACAGATCGCAGACGGTGTTGTTGCTCCGCGCGCACTTCTTTCCAAGCCCTTTCAATCACAGAATGGAAACGGCAAATATTTTGTCAGTGATGGTATGTTGGTCAACAGCAGTTTCATGAGTGGATTGCTCGGATGGGCCTGACCCCTAAACGTCAAAAAAGCAATTCTGGCTCGCTTAGAAGCAATTACCATGTTGAGCGGGCCGCAACCAACCACACGGCACAAAACAACCGCAAACCCAATCGGATCAGCATCGAACTCAGCAGCATTTTTTGGGGGGAGAATGAGGTTTTAAAACCCCAGAAATAAAAATGGTGCCCGGAGGCGGATTCGAACCACCGACACGCGGATTTTCAATCCGCTGCTCTACCAACTGAGCTATCCGGGCACTTTATTGCGGTGCGCTGTGTCAGCGCTGCAATTTGTTTGGGCGTTATAGAAGGTTCAAATTGCCCTGTCTATAGCGGTTTTTGTTTTTTCTACAGATGAGGAACATTTCCCCAACCTGTGTGAAAAGACCCTGATCAATCAGGCAAAATCCTCATCATCCGGGTCGTCTTCCTCCAACGCTGGAATGGCATAAGAGCCTTTAAGCCAACGACTTAAGTCAACATCCTTGCATCGCTGAGAACAGAAAGGAAAGCTCTCCCTGTTGGAAGGACTTTGGCAAATCGGGCACGGCTTTGCCTTTTTCGCGCCAGTGCCTGCTTCAGACGTCAAGCCATCACTCATCATGTCATCCAATCAGATAAGATTTGCTCATGGCCGGGCTATCGCACACCACCGAGCCATTTCATACGCAACGGGTAACCCTCACCTTGCAAGAGGTTTGCGGTTTCATGCAAAGGCAGCCCGACAACCGAGCTGTAGGAACCGATGAGATTGACCACAAAAGAGCCCGCAATGCCCTGAATGGCATAGCCACCTGCCTTACCCTGCCATTCACCAGAAGCAATATAGGGGTCAATATCATGGGATAGGCGCTTGAAGCGCACGCGGGTCTGCACCAGCTTGGAGCGCAAGCGTCCTTGCGGGGTTACCACTGCCACACCGGTAAATACCTTGTGCGTACGACCGGACAACAGCGTCAAGCATTGATGGGCCTCTTCCGCCAGTGTCGGCTTTGGCAGGGATCGACGCCCAACAGCCACAACCGTATCGGCGGACAGGATATAACTCCCCGCCAGACGTTCGTCCGATTTCAGCATGGCCTCAACAGCACGGGCCTTCTCTTCCGCCAAACGCAAGGCAAGCGCACGCGGCTGCTCGTTCTTATGCGGCGTTTCATCGAGATCAGCAGGTTTGAGTGCATCCGGCTCGATCCCGATTTGCTGCAGCAATTGCAACCTGCGTGGAGAAGCTGATGCCAGAACAAGGCGTGTTGAACCAGACATATCGAACAAATTCTATATCAAAAAATCGACCTGCCGCCTGATAAGGCACAAACGCGCCTTTTCAGGCAAATCAGGCAGATAAAAAGCCACGATCAATCAAATCACTTGAAGCGATAGGTAATCCGGCCTTTGGTCAGATCATATGGGGTCATTTCGACCTGAACCTTGTCACCAGCCAGCACACGAATGCGGTTCTTGCGCATACGACCAGCCGTATGAGCAACGATCTCGTGATCATTTTCCAGTTTCACACGGAAAGTGGCATTTGGCAGCAGTTCGGTGACAACACCAGGAAATTCCAAGACTTCTTCTTTCGCCATGCGCGTTCTAAACGTCCTCTATGTTTGGCTATAGGTTGCTTGCCCCGCTCTCGTGAGATCTCACCAGGAAGCAAATCAATGCGAGGGGCTTGGCCTCAAAAGGGCCTTATGCTCATAGCACCGAGTATAGCATACAATCCTGCATCATTTTGCAAGAATATGATCCAAATTGGAAAATTTGGCCGCACACTAGCCCAGCTGGGCCATCTTGTGAACCTTTATTTGTGCATTTTTGCCAAAAGCGAAGCCAAGTCCTGCCCGATAAGCCGGACCGAGCGGGCCAAAATGGCATAACAATCGTCCAATTGCCTATCCACCCGGGATCGCACGCCAGTCAAAACGTTCTTTCAAGCGCTTCAAGATACCATCGCGCACCCCCCGATAGGAATCAAGGATCTGCTCACGCGAGCCATTGGCCAGCGCCGGATCCAGGGTGGGCCAATATTCAGCATCAATCGCCTCGGTCCGGGTCATTTCCAACGCTTTATGGTGCGCTTCCGGCGCCAGCGAGATCACCAAATCGAAATAACTGTCTTCCAGATCTTCAAAGGTATGGGGTTGGTGCTCGGAGATATCGAGCCCGATTTCCTCCATCACCGCCACTGCGAAGGGATCGGGCTTTCCCCGTCTCACACCAGCCGAGGCCACATAAAACGCTCCGGGAAACAGATGACGCGCCAACGAGGCGGCCATCGGAGAACGAATGGCATTCATTCCACAGGCAAACAGAACGGCGTCGGGCCGTGCTGATCCACCACCCATACTCAACCTCTCCAATGCAGCGCGCAAATCAGCGTAAAGAGCCGACGCGCCGTTTGGAAATCGGTATCAATTTTGCCTTCCAGCCGGTTTTGCAAAATTTGCGAGCCTTCATTGTGCAGCCCGCGTCGCCCCATATCGATGGCCTCAATCCGAGATGGTGTCGCGGTCTTGATGGCCTCATGATAGCTGTCGCAAATCATGAAATAGTCTTTGACGATCTTGCGAAACGGGGTCAACGACAGGATATGGGTAATGACCGGGCTGTCATCTTCCAATCGGATATTGAAGACCAGCTTGCGCTCAACCAGCGACAGATCCAACTTGTAAGGTCCACCCGCCTCATGACCATTGGGATGGAAGCTGTTCTCCTCCACCAGATCATAAATGGCAACCGCCCGCTCATGCTCGATATCGGCACTGGCCGGCTGAATGGAATCCGGATCCAACGTCACTTCCAGCAGGCGAAAAGGGCTGGTCTCACCATCTAGCTTGGCGGATGGTTCCGCGCCTGCCTCACCAGCTTGGGGCATACTCTCGGCCATAGGTCATCGATCCTGTCTTTGCGCTCCCTTATCTGTTTGCCCTCTTAACGGCAGCATGTCAAACCCCCATAGCGCGCGCTCCCGAAAAGTTGCAGACTTTTCGGAAAAAGAGTTCGCGTCGGGATAAATGTACGTTTCGCCAGAAAAGTTGCACCTAGAGCGTCAGGAAGAACTGAATAACAAAGGCATTGGTGATATCGACAAAGAAAGCGCCAACCAACGGTAGAATGATGAAAGCCACCGGCGCCGGGCCGTGAGACTTGGTCACCGCCGTCATATTGGCAATGGCCGTTGGCGTCGCCCCAAGGGAAAAACCCGCAAAGCCAGCGCTCAGCACCACGGCCATATAATCGCGCCCCATCAGCGGGAAGAGCACGAACAAAATGAAGACAATTGTCGCAAAGGCCTGCGTTGCCAGCAAGATCAGCAATGGCCCGGCCAGATCGACAAGGCTCCAAAGCTGCATGCCCATCAGGGACATGGCGATGAAGAGGCCGAGCGAGAAATCAGAAACCACAGCCAGCGCCCGGGTTCGGGCGGGCCAGCCAATATTCGGGAAAAAGCGCGGTACACTATTGGACAGCACAATTGCCACCAGCAGGCAGGCCACAAAGAGTGGCAATTTCAGCCCCATGGCAGCAATCACCTCATTCAGGATGAAGCCCAGAATGATCGAGATATGCAGGGTCAAGATCACCCGCATCAAACTGATATGATTGATCTGCTCCTCATCTCGGGTCTCAACTGGCAAACCCACCACCGGTCTGCGCTCCATATCACCAGAGAGGTTATAACGACTGAGTAGAATCTTGGCGATTGGCCCACCCAACAGGCTGGCCATGACCAGACCAAGGGTTGCCGCTGCCACGCCAATCTCCATGGCATTGGGTAGATTGAAGCGTTCGGCAATTTCCGGTGCCCAGGCAATGGCGGTACCATGGCCACCGATCAGCGCAGCAGATCCTGTCAGGATGCCCATTGCATCTGGCTGCCCAATCAAGCGCGCCATCAGCACACCAATCACATCCTGCAACACGATATAGCCAAGCGTCAGCCCCAAAAGCGTGATGAGGGCCTTGCCACCATTCAGCAAATCCGAGATCCGCGCATTCAGCCCGATGGCCGTGAAAAAGAAGATCAAAAGCGTGTCCCGCGTCTCCAGCTCATATTGGATCTGCAGATCGAAGACCAGAAAGATACCAAGAGATACCAGCGAGGCCAGTACGCCACCGGTCACAGGCTCCGGAATGTTATAGGTCCGCAGAAAATCAATTCGCCCATTCAAATCTCGCCCGATGAAATAGACCAGAATTCCGATGGTCATGGCGATGAAATCCTCAATGACGAGGACATTGCCCTGGGTAACAGCTTCCATGGATAGCTCCTGATCAAATGAAGGGAAGAGATAAGCAAAATCGCAAATTTCTATTATCCATACAAGCCTGTATGACAGGGAACCTATTTTGCCAATACCCACCACTTTCTTGGCTGAGGAAACACAACCACCAAAGAAAGCCCGCTTGACAAAACAAAGACCTCATGAGAGTGTCCGGCCAGGCCGAAAGATGCCTGCCGCTCGCGGGGAAACCTATGGTGAAATCTTTCTCATTCTCTTGATCTCATCCTGATCTCATGACGTGCAGATGGATGGCAATGCGGGCCCTGTCTCAAAATATCTGCGAACTCAATGAGTAACAGTATGATGAGCAATATTTCTCTTCCCTCCCTGACGGATCTGAAAGCCGAGGCCAAAAAGCTGCGCGCGCAAGCGTCAGAGGCCGAAACACCCCTCTCCCATAGTCAGGCTTTGGAGCAAATCGCCAAACGCTATGGCTATCGAAACTGGAATGTGATTGCAGCAGCGGCGAACCAGCCAAAGGCAGGCAACCGTTTCTATGAGGGTATGCGCCTGTCTGGCCATTATCTATCCCAACCCTTTGCAGGCAAGGTTCTAAAAGTTCAGCCAACCGAACAGCAAGGCAGCTATCAATTGACCATCCTGTTTGACCAACCGGTGGATGTGGTCAGTTTTGAAAGCTTCTCCGCCTTCCGTCAGCGGGTTTCCTGCACCATAGGCCCCGACGGCACCAGCCCGCAGCAAACCTCCAACGGAGAACCCCACATGCGACTGGATCTGTAAGCAGGCCTTCAAAATAGAAAAGGGCCGGATATTCCCGGCCCTTCTTCATCACAAATGCAACCAAAAATCACATATTGAGGCGGGTTGCGACGGAGCGAGCATGGGCTTCCAGGCCTTCCTGACGGGCCAGTGTCACGGCAGCTGGGCCGATTTCACGCAAATTGTCTGGCTGACAGCGCAGGATGGAGCTGCGTTTGACAAAGTCCAGTGTGCCAAGACCTGAGGAGAAGCGGGCTGAGCGGGCGGTTGGCAGCACATGGTTGGAACCGCCAACATAATCACCCACCGCTTCCGGTGTGAAACGACCAACGAAAATGGCGCCAGCATTACGCACTTTCTCGACCATCTCTTCAGCATTGGCCACAGCCAGTTCCAGATGCTCTGGTGCCACGCGATTGGACAAAGCCATGCCGGTTTCCCAATCAGCAACCGTGATCACCGCGCCATAATCGCGCCAGCTGGCACCAGCAATATCAGCCTTTGGCAAAGTCTTCAGCTGACGCTCAACGGCCTCTTCCACGGCAGTCGCAAAGTCCGCATCATCACTGATCAGAATGGACTGGGCAGCGGTATCATGCTCGGCCTGAGCCATCAGATCGACAGCGATCCAATCCGGGTCATTTTCCTTGTCGGCAATCACCAGAACTTCAGACGGACCGGCAATCATATCAATGCCAACCAGACCAAAGACCTGACGCTTGGCCGCAGCCACAAAGGCATTGCCCGGACCAACGATCTTGTAAACCGGGTCTATGGTATCGGTGCCATAAGCCAGTGCGGCCACAGCCTGCGCGCCGCCAATGCGATAAATCTCGTCAACGCCAGCCAACTTGGCCGCAGCCAGAACCAGCGGGTTCAGCACGCCATCCGGGGTTGGCACAACCATCACCAGCCGCTCAACGCCTGCTACTTTGGCTGGCACGGCATTCATCAAAACGGAAGACGGATAGGCCGCCAAACCGCCCGGAACATAAAGGCCGACGGCTTCAATCGCAGTCCAGCGAGAGCCAAGCTGCACACCCAGCGCATCTTCATAGATGTCATCTTTTGGCAGCTGACGCTGGTGGTGAGATTTGATCCGGTCTCGCGCCAGCTCCAAGGCCGCCATGACATCGGGATCAATGCTTGCTACTGCCGCATCAATCTCTTGTTGCGAGATACGAAGGCCTTTTTCGCGAGCATCAAAACGGTCGAACTTCTGGGTCAGCTCGAACAATGCCTCGTCGCCATGATGCTTAACTTGATCAATGATATCCCGAACAATAGCGTCAACATCTTCAGACACTTCCCTTTTCATGGAAAGCAGGTCCTGAAAGCGGGCTTCAAAGTCAGCTTGATTGGCATCGAGGCGAATAGCCATCGTCATTTTCCTTTATTCGAGCCTTTATAAGGCACCATCGGCAAATTCCCCGCCTTTATGAGCAAAGCCGCAGCTTTCTTCAAGAGCGAAGAAGCACCAAGGGCTCAAAAGATCTTAAAAGACTTCTGCATCATGGGGTTTTTTGTGATCTGGCGCGGAAATGTAAAGCCGAGAATCGTAATATAGGTATGTCTATTTGAGAACCGGAGACGAACATTGACAAAGTCAGAGCACAAAAGGACCAGTAGGCAGAGGTCTTTTTGATAAGAAGACATTGCTCAACAAAATTTTACCGAAACCCTGCTTAGGCGCGTGTGGGCCATAAACTATGAAAATCAAAAGCCCGGCCTGATCAAGATGCTTGGTTCCGGGCTTTTATATTCATGGGATCACGGCGAGGATCGGGGTTGCCGTTTTTATGGTGTCTTTGAATTTCTTGCCATCGGGCAGCGTCAGGGTGGATTCACCGGACGGGCGGGTACTGCCTATGTGGGCGATCCGCATGGTGCCATCCGAGAGGGTCACCACGCAGAGGCTATCGGCCAGCTGGCCTTCCACCTCTATCGCATCGCGAAACAAAACAGTCGCTCCATCCCAGAAAGCAAAAGACCCATCCAGAGCACTGACTTCGGCCGCGACAACGCTTTTATCGGACGCCAGTGAGGTCTTGGCCTTGGCGACAATGTGATATTGCAGCGCCGTTGGCTCGGCCCGTGCGGACAGAAGGCCATCGCCATCAATCTCGCGCGTCAGCTGAATGGTGGAATTTTCCGGCACTTCATGGATGTCCATTCCGGCCTGCGCCAGAACTTCCGCCACCGGCACATTGAGAAAGCGCGCCAGTTCCTGGGCTTCGCTCATCTGCAATTTGCGCTGTCCGGACAGAATGCGGCTCATGGCAGATGGATCAATCTCCAAATGCTTGGCCGCCTGTCGAAGGCTGGTCCCCTTGTCCTTGAACGCGGTCAGGAACCAATCCTTGTTGATTTTGATATCAATACCCATAGCACTTTCATCTGTTGCATAATTCGCAACAGATGACAAGAACCGACTTTTCTTATTGACGACAAGGTTGTTGTCATCGTATGTTGTGATTAACACAACATAATGAGAAATTTTCAATATGCCCCTCGATACCCGATCCAATACGCCCTGGAATATCGTCCTGCGCAAATTTGGCATGAGCCAGAACCAACTGGCTTTTGAGCTCAATTGTGACAAATCGAAAATCTCCCGTGCCCGTCATTACGGCCGCGGACTGATCGATCAGCATACTCAGGTGCGCCTGCTGCGTCTGGCCAAGCAAAAGGATGTGAACCTGACCAAGGATGACTTGATCCCAGATGTTTGAGCGCCACTTTACCCCACCGCAACAGGACAGAGCAGGCCAACCCATCCCCGGCGCAGCCATAACTTCCCTTCATCCTTGTTGCATTTGCGGCAATTGGGGATCCTTTGGAACAGCGGCAGCCTCAGCCAAGCCTTGAACCGCATTGACTGGCCAAGAGATGCCAGACGCAAGCTCGCCGGACGCTATTATTGTTCCCGACATCGACCAAGTTCCTGACGAGATTTCCCGATGAAGCTCCTTCTCACTGACACATGCCATTCGCAGCAATATAGTAATGTCATAATCACAACATAATGCAAATTTCAAGACAAGCCCGTCGGCAACATGCCTCCTCCCGCCTTTCATGTTGCCTTGATGGGTTTGGGGTTGAAGACCCTGTGATGAAATAAAGTCTATCATTATGGGGCCTTCAATCTTCCACTGCCCCGGCTTTAATGCCGGGGCTTTTTTTGTCACCTGACTTTGGCAGCGTGGCATCAGGAATGCCGTGAACATCACGGCATCTCACGATGAGACTGGAATGGGCTACAATACCGACACGATCAAGAGACTGACCTCTCTGTCTGACATTGCCGCGCAGAATGGGGTCAAACTCTATAAAAGCGGTCGCGAATATGTCGGCCTCTGCCCGTTTCATTCCGAAAAGACCCCATCCTTTCAGATCTTCATCGGTCATGACGGCCACCAGCATTATCATTGCAAGGGCTGCGGTGCCCATGGCGATGTCATCTCCTTCATCGAAGATTTGAAGGGCGTCTCCTTCACTGAAGCCTGCGCCATATTGGGTGGCGAGCAGGAAGCTGATACTGCCTCAATCCCAAACATCTCATCCCTGCCAGAATCAGCCATCCACGATATCTATGAAGGCATCGAACCTGTCCCTATCGAAGATCACCCCTTCAAGGTCGGTGAATGGCAGCCCCTCTATAATCCCAAGCGCGCAGCAGAAAGTGGGAACAACGATGATGCCTTTCGCAAGATAAAGCCAAGTCTGGTGCATGACTATCGCGACGCGAATGGCAAACTTTATGGACTGGTGCTACGGGCCGACCTACCCGGTGGCAGAAAAGAAACACCCATGGTCCGCCATGTGCGTCTGCCCGATGGCCGCACAGTCTGGTCCCGCTTTCCCTTTACCAAACCGCGCCCGCTTTATGGACTGGAAAGCTTGCGACCTGAGATTAGCCAAGTCATTCTGGTGGAGGGTGAAAAGGCACGCGATCACCTGATGCAGGCAACCAATCGCTGCGTGCTGAGCTGGCCCGGAGGCACCAATGGCGCACGCCATGTGGATTGGAGCCCACTCAAAGGCAAGGATGTGATCCTCTGGCCCGACCATGACGAGCCCGGCTACAAAGCCATGCTCCATGGCGACGACGAGGCCCGCAAACCCATCCTCCCCATTGCGCAAATGCTCGGCCGCCTTGGCTGTAAAATCCGCTGGGTAGATATCAGCAAACAGAACTGGCCGGAGCCTTTACCCAAAGGCTTTGATGCAGCCGATCTGGACTATGACAAAGCCGCATTCGAGAATTTGATGCGAGCCTGCCTGACGGATTGGCAGGAGATAGCCGAGCGAGCAGAGGCCCCAATTGAAGCCGCACCAATAGAGCAGCAACCGTTGGAGCCTGCGCCTGCCCGCATCTCAGATACACAATCTGTTGCAGAAGGCATCGACACAGATATCATTCCTCAGCCAGATCCAGACTGGATGCACAATCTGACCTTCAATAAGGACGGGGCGCTGGTCAAACACTCGACCAACAATCACCTCTCCTATCTGGAACATCATGAAAGCCTGAAAGGCGTCATCAGCTACAATGCCTTTGCCTTGCGCACCATGCTGGTCGAACGCCCGCCATGGGACTGGATGCATAAGACCCGCTTCGAGCCCCGCCCCATAGAGGATGCCGACTATCCCCGGCTCGCCCAATATATGGAGCAAGCCTTTGGCCTGACGCCCAAACCAAAGGCCTTGGAAATGCTGGTCGATACTGTAGCCAAGGCCAATAGCTACGACCCGCTGGAGGATTATCTGTTCGGCCTGCGCTGGGATGGAATCCCCCGCGCGGCTAATCTGCTGAGCGATTATTTCGGCAGCAAAGAAAGCACCTATACCAATATCATTTCCCGCCGCTTTCTTATCTCAGCCGTGGCGCGAGCGCTCAATCCCGGCTGCAAGATGGACACGATGCTGATTTTGGAAGGCCCGCAAGGGGCACGAAAATCCTCCGGCATCCGTGCTCTGTTTGGCGAAGACTTCTTCTCCGATCATATTTCGGACGTCGAGAGCAAGGACGCCATGATGGAACAACAGGGCATCTGGTGTCTGGAAGTAGGAGAAATGCATTCCTTCACCAAGAAGGAAGCCAATGCGGTGAAGAAATTCATGACCCAGCAGGTCGACCGCTTCCGCCCACCCTATGGCCGCAACATCATCACCGCTCCGCGCCGCAGCCTGATGGTCGGCACCATCAACCCCGATGGCGCACCATATCTGAAAGACCCCACCGGCGCCCGACGCTTTTGGCCCGTCATGACGGATAGAGTCCAGCGAGAAAAGATAGAAGTCGACCGCGACCAGATCTGGGCGGAGGCAGTCTGCATGTATCAATCCGGCAATGTCTGGTGGATCCAGGAAGAAGAGCAGGATCTGCTGCAAGCCCAGCAACAGGCCCGCACATCGGGCGATATCTGGGAAGGCGTGCTGGCAGCAAGTGTCAAATATAACGCGACCAGCGCCGGCTATTATGAGCTAAAAGACGCCATCGCCGCCCTGAACTTGCCCATAGACCGCGCCACCAACCTCCATTTCGACCGCATTGCCAAAGTCTTGCGCAAACTTGGCTGGAAGCTGGTGGCAGGGTCAACGACAGAATTTGAGAAGGTGGCAGGATAAAGATGCCACCTTCATGCAATTACAGTTTCATTCCCAACAAGCGCAGGGCTCGTCAGAATTTCCCATTGTCGTTCTTCCATTCACTTCTTGGTGCAATTGGGGAAACCGTAGTCCATTGTTCGACAATCTTGCCCTCGGCCACTCGGAAAAGATGGTAGAGACCCGAATGCAATCCATCCCTGTTTCCTTCAATCATGCAAAGCACGAAATTTCCCTCAGCAAGCACTCGATGCACCTTGTGATAACTTAGTCGAGGCTCGCCTTTCTGCTCAGCCTCAAGAGCCCGACGCAAGGCCTCGCTGCCATCTGCTATTTCCGGATCGTGCTGAATCAGATCCTTGGCCAGATAATCATCGAGACAGTCCAATTGTCGTTCCACCAATATCTGCTGCGCAAACTGCCTGACCAGTTCCCTGTTGACCTCTGTTTTGTGCCTGTCCACGATATCAATCTGACCATCAATCATCGAACGCCCAGACGGATTAAGCGGCTGTTGCATCTGGATATTGTCCCAATGTTCCACCGCCTTGCCCTTTTCAAAGCGAAAAACCTCGAATGCAATCTCAACGCCATCAAAATCATACTCATTATGGGCAAATGCAAAATCACCATCTTCAAATACCCGAATGAACGTAACCCGGGGCTTAGTTTTGGCCAATCTCGCAAATAATTCAGCAAGACCAAGACTGCCTTCTCCGGTGCGGGGATTATGCTGAATATATAAATCTTCATTCACCACAGCCGCAGCCTCGGGATCACCGGTTTCGATGCCCTTGAGAAGCTTCATCAACAATTCTCTTTTTGATGACATTGGATGATTTTCTCTATTTGGATGACGCTATAAATCTCACAGGAATGAATATCCCATAGGTCTAGCCTAAGCGGCAATACCTATGGGTCAGATCATCCGCAACAAGAGTTCCAGATTGGCATTGCCGTCCTTGCCCATAGACCGCGCCACCAACCTGCATTTCGACCGCATCGCCAAAGTCTTGCGAAAACTCGGCTGGAAGCTGGTGCCGGGATCTACGACAGAGTTCGAGAGGGTAAGACGGTAAACGGCCTTAGGCCTTTTCCTCGTCTGCCTTGTTCAGAATGACAGACAGCGCGGTGAGATGCGGGAACTCGATCAGCATGCCAAGGATCAATGCCGCATAGATTTGTGGCTGATCGGGAAAGGCCACTGCGGTGACTGCCAGCATCAATGGAGCATTGCGGGCGGTGGTTGTCATGCTCAGCAGCACATGGTTGCCATGATTAAGCTTGAAACCTTTGCTCAACAGTTCAGTGACGATGAAGCTGATGACAAAGAAGGAGAAGATTGCCAGCCCGATCAGCAGGATATGCCCGCTTTGGGCAAACAGGACCGCCATATTGGACGCGAAAATGAAAAAGACCAAAGCCGCGATCACAAACGGAATGGACCATGACACCAAAGTGCGGAAATGTTCGGCCACCGTCTCTCGAATGACAAAGCGCATGACAAGCTTGACGGCGATGGCAACCAGCAACGGCATGATGAACCAATCCAGAATGGTGGAGCTGATATAATCCACATTGACCGGCAAGACCTCATGACCAATTGCATACATCGCATAAGGATAAAGCAGCAGCTGGATCGCCATATTGAGCGGGATCAGTGCTGAGCCGACATTGGTATTGCCGCCTGCCAACCTGGTGAAACCCAGGAACCAATCGGTACAAGGGGCGATGAAATAGATCACCAAACCGATGAAGAGCAAAGAGCCACTATCAAAAAACAGTGACGCGATACCATAGGCCAAGATTGGGGTGATCACGAAATTCATCAGAACAGAGACAAAGATGGTTAGTACATTCTGGCGGCTCAGCTGCAAATCTGGAATGCGCACCTCAAACAAAAGCAAGCTCAGCAACAGCAAGATAGCCCAATCCCCATAAGCACCCACATCACTGGCAGCCGTGGGGTTGAAATGATGCAGAGCAAAGCCCACCAGAATTGCCAATGCGATCAAGACGCTTTGTCCAATCCTTTGCAGATGCAGCTGATAGTCACCTTTGATGGCGAACCAGGGAGAGAGTGCGGGCGCTGGTGAAGCTGACGGAGAGATATCGAGATTATTCATGACTATCTCCTGAATTTGCGAGAAATGAGGAAATGAAGAGCAGCAATCACATTGGTGATTGAAGTGAAGGAGTGGATCTTCTATCTATAAATGTAACGTTATACCATTGCATTTATAGAAGCTGGCTGCGCCAGCGAGGCATGTATTGAAGTTGGAAGGAGCAGTGAGCGACAATGGTGAAACCCACGACCTATGACGAATGGAAAGACTGCATCACGGTCAAATGCGGCATCGAGCTGACCCCGAATTATGTGCGCGAACGGTTGGACGAATTGGCGGACAAGAAAAATTTCAAAACCAGCAAGCTGATCGAGTTCTGGGGAGAGCCCCACTATCGCGATATTGTCACCTGGTTCCAAACCGCAGCAGAAGAGCTCAATCAAACCTCAGACAGTCAGCCGGGCTAAGTACCCGCATAGGCTGCATGTCCAACCCTCTCCCACTCCCAAACCGCCCATGAGGGTACCATGACGGGTGGTTTTTTGGGGGAAAGGGCTCGGCTCAGGACTTAAAAATAAGGCTCTAACACAAGCAATTCTCCTCATCGCAGCAGCTGAGGTCTTCCAGAAACATGTTGTGCAGCCGATATTGGTCCATGATGTCTCTGTCCAGACCCAGCCGCTCCGCGATGCAATCGGCGACTATGGCGAAGCGCTGACGGAATTTATAGATGTAGCAGAAGAGATGATCACGATGCTTGACCTCCGGCCCAACAAGGAACAGGTCTGACAGTCTGGTGGATTCATCGCACTCATTGATCAGCGGGCTTCCGTCCGCATCATAGTCAAAGCAATTGGAAATGACCTTGGTGCTGCTATTGAAGCCAGTGGCCAGAATAGGCCGGGATTGTGTTTGCCAGCTGCGGCCATCTGCCGAGAAAACCTGTATGGTGTCATCGTTACGCTCAAAGCCAACGATGTCCGCATCCCCGACAAAGCTGATATTCCTGATCTGCGCGCAATTGACCAGCCGCTGATGGGTGGCGGGCGACAGGCTGATACTTGGATCCGGATTGGTGTCGTCCCAAGTGGGGGTACGGCCAAGCAAGGTCACCTTGCGACCTGCTTCAGCAAGCGACAAAGCCGCATCAACGCCGCTTTCATATCCCCCAACCACAATCGTTTCATCACCTTCCAGGTCTCGCCAGGAGCGAACTTTACTGGAATGAAGCCCAAGCTCGGAACCTTTGAAACCGGGTATATGCGGATAGCTGAATTGCCCGGCTGCCCAGACCACGAAGTTGGCGCGATACAGGCCCCGATTGGTACGAACGGCAAAGTGCTTGCCCCTCTTCTCAATGCCCAGAACGCGCGCTCCCTCGGCGACATTCAGCTCCAGCACTTCCCCGACATTGCGCAAATAGTCGGCATATTCCTTGCCACTTGGATGGGTACGGCGCAGGGCATAGGCCGGAGAGCTGTCATAGGTAATGGAATTCAGATCGGTCAGGCCAAAGGCATTGCTGGGAAAGGACGGAGAAATGAAACGCATTTCCTTGGGCCATCTAAGAAAGGAAGCCGCCACTTGATCCTTCTCCAAAAGCACGACATCCGAGACGCCAAGCTGTTGAAGGATACGAGCAACTCCGATCCCCGACGGCCCTGCCCCCACAATCAAAACATTGACGAACTCAGCCTTGGAGTTGAAGCCTGGCGCATTGGCATCTGTGCGATCTAACATAGGAATGAAGCCCATCTGAAAAAACTGAGCTCATTATGTAACGTTATAACATAACATTAACAAGCGAGTTTTATTTCCGAAACTGATAGTTGTGTAAAAAACTCATATTTAAACACCCTATCTCCACCTCGCCACTAGAGCATATTCCCGAAAAGTGTGTGCGGTTTTCGGACAAGAATATGCTTGGAAACAATGGCTAGAGCATTTTGAATGACCGGGTATTCATTCAAAATGCTCTAGTGTGGTGGATGTAGCGCTGCCGCTTGGTACTTTAGGTGACACAATCTCTTAAACATCACGCAATATCTGGATAGCGCACCGTGCTGGCATAGCGTGCATCGGTATGCATATCCCAATAGCACTTGGTGATGCGCTGGGTGATTGTCCCAATCATCCCGTCACCAACCGCTTGTCCGCCAAGCCGGGTGACAGCCATCACACCGCCCGCTGTAGAAGTGATGAAAACTTCATCCGCCGCCTTCAAGGCATCAACCGGGATAGATTGTTGTTCACAGCGGATATCCTGCCCAGAACAGATATCAAAGATGGTCTGGCGGGTGATACCATGCAGGACACTGCCTTTGGGCGTCAAAATCTCGCCATCCCGAACTACGAAGATATTGAAGCCCGGCCCTTCAGAAAGATTGCCTTCCTGATCCACCAGCACCGCGCTATCAGCCTCAATCGCATAGCCCGCATAAAGAGCTCTGACCATATCCAACCAATGGTAATTCTTCACGGTCGGATCAAGGGAGGCCGGTGGAATACGCAAGATATCGGTCACTGCCAGGTTCAACCCTCTCTTTTGTTGCTCCTCATTGGCGACCGATCCGAAGGGAATGGCGAAGGCTATGAAGCGATTTTCAGCGTCCCGCGGATCGCGACTGAAAGTTGGCGACGTGCCTCTTGTGCAGATGAATTCAACATAGGCATCTTTGAGGCCCGAGAGTGCCACACAATTGTGCAGGATCTCGCGCATCTGCTCTTTGTCATAGGGCACGGACATATGCAATTGCTCCATACCCCGGCAAAAGCGCTCCAGATGATCATCAAGCCTAAAGAAGTTCCCTTTCCAGACATGGGCCACATCATAAGTGGCATCGGAATGCAGAAAACCATAATCCAGAATCGAAATCTTCGCCTCGGCCATCGGGAGATATTGCCCATCCATATAGGCCACCCCAACCGGATAAGAGCGGTGATCAACGTGACGAGCAGACAGGGCTGGCAATATAGACATGGGTCAATCCTGCAAGTGATATATGTGCTTATCATTCATAGAACAAACGCCCCTATCCTAACACCCGTCTTTGCATCACCCGTCCGGACAACACCCTTCTCATCAATAGTGATGCATTATATCGCAAGATCATGACAACTATGTCAGGATACAACCCCGCAATAACAATACTCAGGTCAAGTCAACCATCTATGATACGCCGAAAATAATTGGCAAGGCTAAAACTCATCCAATATCTCCATTGTACTTGGAGCAGGCAAATGCGATAGAAGGCAGGAACAGATCCGGCTGCTGCCATTTTCTATTTCGAACCAAAAGAGCCTGTCATGACTGATACCAAGCGCATCATTCTTTCCAGCGACCATGCTGCCATCCCCCTTCGCCAGACCATTGCCGAGCATGTCAAAGGCCTTGGCTATGAAGTCGAAGATATCGGCCCGACGACAACTGAGAGCACCCACTATCCAAAACATGGTGAAGCGGCGGCGCGCAAAGTGGCGGCTGGCAATGTCGATCTCGGCATCATCCTGTGTGGCACTGGACAAGGCATCATGATGGCTGCCAACAAGGTCAAAGGCATCCGCTGTGGCGTTTGCTCCGACACCTTCTCTGCCAGTATGATCCGCCAGCATAACAATGCAAACATTCTCTCAATCGGCGCCCGTGTCGTTGGCGAAGGTCTGGCTCTGGAAATCGTCAATGCTTTCCTGTCCGCTGAATTCGAAGGCGGTCGCCACGCAACCCGCGTGGACATGATCGACGCTCTGGAAGACTAAGCCCCAAGCCACTTCAAACACTTGCAAATCCAAAACGGCGACATGCTTTCTCAGCGTATCGCCGTTTTTCATGCCAGCTCCATGACACCCTTCTCCAGCCGCCATATTGACAGAGGCGGTTCTGTCTTCCAGTTTGACTGTCCTGATCTGCATAGCGATATCTCCTGTCATAATGCACTCAGCCACAATTTCGCTTGGAAGCGGCTTCTATTTAGAGCTAATAGACCACCACTCATCGCTTAATTAGAATTTTGGTGGATCATAAAGAAGGTCAGCTTCATGTTTTTTCAGTGCAACTGCGAAACGTGATGGCCCCAATTCAGCCAAATAATCATAGAGTGCCTTTATGAATGCACTGACATAATCTGGTTTCAGATCGCCATAGGGGTCAGCAACCATCAGTGTGGGTTGCCGAAGATCATCTGATATCGGAATACGGACGAGAGACGGAGTGTCGGGACTAGTTTCCGCAGGGCGGATGTTAAGCACTGAGGAACCAATGCCGTTGGCAACCGCAGCGCGAATAGTGTTATAGGAGCGCGTCTTCAATACGATATCCGGCCGCTGACCTGCAAAATCGAGAAGAGCCAGCAGATAAGAACTTGTCTCCGGAAGATTGAGTAGAATATGCGGCTTTCGGGACAATCTCTTCATCGAAATCGACGAGCGTCCGGCATCAGGATCATCTACATTCAAGACAGCATGGGCAGGACATCTGCAGATCGGTGTGACACCAATGCCGAAAAGCTCACCAATGTCGTAAGTCACAACTAGATCGACATCACCAGCGGTCAACCAGTTCCTCAGTTCAGATTGATCACCTTCGAGCAAATTGATCTGACATTCACCGTTCTGTTCAATATAGCGTTTGAGCACAGGCGGAATCAGGATCGGCCCAAATGGTGAGAAGCACCCTACCCTGAGGCTTGGCGTTGTCTCTCTATCCATACCTTTCACAGATCGATTGAACTCTTCACCGGCAGAAAGAAAACGACGTGCTGAAATCAGGAAGTCTTGGCCAGCCGGTGTCAATTCCATGCCGTGTCCCTGCCGTCGGTAAAAGAGCCGAACACCTGTGGTTTCCTCGGCAACATTGATCGCAGCCAGGATTGATGACTGCGATATATTCATTGTTCTGCTGGCTGCCGTCACACTTTTGAGCCGCGCAACCTCGCGCACATACTGAACTTGGCGATAGGTCAATCTCATGGAAGGTAATATATAAAATGTATGACCCTATGTAAATTATATATTTTATATCAGGGGCTAACATATGGTTCCATGTCTCCCGACTGAGATGCGCTTTGCGCAAATTGCTGACAATCTGGGAGGATCTGATGAAACAAACAAAACTCAAATCACTGCTTGGATGCGTGGCCGCATTGGCCATGTCATCATCTGTGGCTTTGGCGGCAGACGATGAACTTACGATCAACGTTGTTGCATCCATGTCTGGTGCATTCGCTCAATTCGGTGAAGAAGCTGAAAAAGGCGCACGCCTTGCTATTGAAACGGCGGGTACAGCTGGTGGCATGAAACTCAAGCTGAATCTCATCGATACAGAAAGTAATGCCGGCAAGGCAGCTCGTAAGGTGAAGTCTAAGCTTGGTGAAGAAGGTCCAGGTCTCTATCTTGGGTCAACTCTTTCATCAACAGCACTCGCTGTGGGTGCAGAAATCCACTCAGCAGGTGGTTTTTACATCAACGGATCTGGTGCTGATGAAATTACCGGTAAGAAGTGTAATGCTTCCATGTTCCGCTGGAGCGCTCCAACATATGGCGCTGTGAATGCAAGCCTGCGTCCAGTTTTGGACGCTCACCCCGAAATTAAGTCAGCATACACCGTGACACCACAATACGTCTTCGGTGAAGCCATGCTTTCAAACACAAAAGCTGTTCTTGAAGAGCGCGGTCTTACACTGGCTGGTAACAGCTACCACTCGCTGAAAGACAAAGAATTCTCTGGCATCATTGCTCAGGCTCAGGCGGCAAATCCTGATCTGCTCGTTCTTTTGAACTTCTCTTCGCAGGCTGCTGCGTCCATCCAACAGGCAATCAATTTCGGTCTCAAAGACAGGATGAAAATCCTTCTTGTCTGGTCTTCAGGCCTCGACACAATGCAGTCCTTGGGCGCTGAAGTTTCCGAAGGCATCTATTTTGGTGCGCAGTACTGGCACGAGGAAGAGGCTCCGGCGAATCTGGAACTCGTGAAGTTGACCAAAGATAAGCTGGGCGAAGCACCGACTTACCCAATGGCTCACTACTACCAGATGACCAAGCTGATTATCGACGCGGCTAACGAGCTTGGCACTGGAGATCCTGCTAAAATCAAAGCTCACATCTCTGGTAAGTCATACGAAGGCATCACCGGCACTGAGTCCGTTAGCGCGGAAAACAATCAGGTCGAAAAGAACTTCTACCTCCTTCTTGGCAAGGCAGAAGGTGACAAGGCAGACGAATATGATTTCGCTGACGTGGTTGCAAAAGCGAAATACTTCCAGTCAGCAGCTGATACTGGTTGCAAGCTGAATTAATCCTCCCAAACATAACTTGCATCCACTGGACATCTGTCCGGAGGATGCATTTTCTTGACTGCTATCCAATCACCGGAGCCTTAAATCGGGATCTCCAAACATTGGAAGTGCGCAGTAAACGTAAGAATAAAGCGCGGGGATTGGATAGTGAGCCTTTATTATTTCCAGATACTCAACGGAATAGGTCTAGGAATGATCTATTTCCTGATGGGAGTGGGACTTACAATCATCTTTGGTATGATGAACTTCGTAAACTTTGCCCATGGTGTTCTCTATACCCTTGGTGCCTACTTCTGCTTTCAATTCATAACAATGACAGACAATTTTTGGGTCGGTCTCTTGGTAACGCCCTTTGCGGTTGGCGCCTTTGCTTACTTGCTCGAGCGCGTACTGATACGCAAGCTTTATAAGCTCGATCATGCCGTACAAATTCTCATAACAATCGGCGTCATGCTGGTGATCCGGGAAGCAATCCTCATCATTTGGGGTACAGTACCAAAACCGGTCTCCACACCTGATCTCCTGAAGGGTGTCATGGTCTTTGGCGACTTTGTATATCCGCAATATCGCTTATTCATCGTCGCAGCGACCTCACTGATCGCAGTAGCGCTATGGTATCTGCTTGAGAAAACCAAGTTCGGCATTCAGGTGCGTGCAGGCAGTGAAAATCCCAAAATGGTCTCGCTCCTTGGTATCAACACAGAACGCCTATTCGCGATCACCTTCGTCCTTGGCGTGGCACTCGCCGGAATAGCTGGGGCACTCTTGACACCAATCCGCGGTGCTGACGCATTTGCGGGCCTTGAAGCGCTCGGAATTGCCTTCGTCGTTGTTGTCATTGGCGGCATGGGCAGTTTCACGGGAGCCCTCATAGGTGGGCTTATAGTGGGGCTCGTACAGAGCTTTACGGCAATCATATGGCCCGAGGGTGCCAATGTGATGATCTACTCGGTAATGGCGGCAATTATTCTCTTGCGCCCCAATGGTCTGTTCGGGAGGGCATAAACTATGAGTGCCAATCAACCAATATACATTCATCTTCTGCTCACCGCAGTGATTGCGGCTGTTCTTCCAATTGTTCTGCCTTCTTATGTGCTCGCAACAGAAATCCTGATTTTCGCAATGGCAGCGATTGGATGTAACCTACTTCTCGGATACACCGGACTTCTCTCATTTGGACAAGCACTCTTCTTCGGTGCAGGTGCATATGCAGCCGGACTGCTATCAATTCATTATAATCCTGGACTCGTTCCAACGATCCTTGCCTCCATACTGACCGGAGCCGTTCTAGCTGTCGTCGTCGGGTTCTTCGCGATCCGTCGCAAAGGCATCTACTTTGTGATGCTGACCTTGGCCTTTGCGCAGCTGGGTTACTATGTCGCCTTCCTCGCCGAACCAATCACAGGTGGAGAAGACGGTCTGCTCGATGTTGTCCGTCCCACATTCACCATTCCTTTTGTGACCGAGTTCAAATTTGCGACCGACACATCCTTTTATATTCTGACTTCAATCGTATTTGTTCTGATATTTGTCGCTATGCAGAGACTGGTGGATTCACCCTTGGGCTCTGTCCTCAAAGCGATCAAACAAAACGAGGCACGCGCTGAAGCAATTGGTTATCAAGTCAAGCTTTACAAGATTGCGGTCTTTGCATTTTCTGGAGCGGTGACCGCTGTTGCCGGGACTTTCTATGCAACTATGCTCAGATTTGCCCCACTTTCCAATATCGACATCGAAACAAGTGAAGTCATTCTGTTCATGTGCGTTCTTGGTGGTCTGGGCTCACTCTATGGATCGGTGTTTGGAGCAATAATATTCCTTGTCGCGACCGATATATTGGCCGACCTATGGCCACGTTGGATGCTTTTGCTCGGTTTGCTGTTGATCATCGTCATGCTTTATCTGCCTGGCGGCCTTTCTGAGGCAACGCAAAAGGCCATCAGCAAACTTCGTGGTTCGGACATCAAGAAGGAAGGAAGCCATGCATAGTCCTCTTCTTGAAATCAAAAACCTAACCAAGCGCTACGGTGACTTCTACGCGAACACTGATATCAGCTTCGATGTTGATGCCGGTACAATCCACGGAGTGATCGGGCCAAATGGTGCGGGGAAAACCACCCTGTTCAACTGTCTGGCAGGAACTGTACCTGCTTCATCTGGAAACATAATATTCGATGGCAAGGCTATTGAAGGTATGGGTCAATATGAGAGACCACGACTTGGAATTGGCCGATCATTCCAAGTCACCAGCTTATTCTCAGATTTGAGTGTTGAGGAGAATCTGCGGCTGGCAGGTCAGGCTTTGGATACGAAGAAGGGTTTTGTATTTTGGCATGCTGTTCACAACAGTCCTGATGAAACCGCCCAGATTGATCAGGTATTGGAACGCATAACACTAACAGCAGAAAAAGAGTTACTTGCCTCAGCCCTTTCGCATGGGCAGCAACGCCTGCTCGAAGTTGGAATGGCGCTGATGGCCAAACCCAAAATCCTGCTTCTCGATGAGCCGACTTCAGGCATGGGGATTGATGATGTTCCAGCCATGACGAATTTGCTCGGAGCACTACGCAAGGAGTGTACGATCCTTCTGATCGAACACAATGTGGGTCTGGTCACCAAAGTTTGTGACACAGTTACCGTAATGCATGGTGGCAAGGTTCTGACATCGGGAACACCAGCAGAAATCTCTGAGAACGAAGAAGTCAAAACTGCCTACCTCGGCGAGGAGATCTGATCATGTTGGAACTCGAAAACGTCAATGCACTCTATGGAAAAAGCCACATCCTCTTCGATCTAAGTTTAAAGATCAACGAAGGCGAGCTCGTAACGATCCTCGGTCGAAACGGTGCCGGAAAATCAACGACACTCTCTACCATTGTCGGTCTTGTTCCAGACGTTAGAGGACGGATTACCTTTGATGGAAAAGACCTCATTGGCATGCCCACACATAAGATTGCTGACATGGGCATCTGCCTGATCCCGGAACAACGCGATATTTTCCAGATCCTGACGGTTGAAGAAAACCTGCAGCTTTCTGAGAAAGAAGGCGGACGGTGGACAATCAAAGACATCTACCAGCTATTTCCACGACTGAAAGAACGTAAAACAAACGGTGGCGGTCAACTGTCAGGTGGTGAACAGCAAATGCTGGCGATCGCGCGGGCATTGCTCAATGACCCGAAGTTGTTGTTATGCGATGAACTTTCAGAAGGGCTTGCACCTGTTATTGTTCAGGAGATCGTCAATACGCTGAAGGAAATCAAGCAAAGTGGTATTCCAATTCTGCTTGTGGAACAAAACTTGCGCGTCTGCGAAACCCTGGCTGACCGCCACTATATCGTAGAGCAGGGGAAGCTGTTCCACGAGTTCACCAGTGAAGAATTCTTCACGGATGAAGCAATCGCGATCAAAGAAAAATTTTTGTCTGTGTAGGAAGCCGACCATGAGTAAAACAGCATTTATTTGGGATGAAAGTTGCTTCTGGCACACTGGCAGTAACTACGCAATGTTGGCACCTGTCGGAGGCGATGTTCAGCCATTCGTTTCAGGAGGGCTGCCAGAAGCACCGGAAACCAAACGCCGACTTAAGAACCTCATCGACTTCACAGGTTTGAAAAAGGATCTGTTTGAGACGACAGCTGAAAGCGCAAGCATGGATGATCTGCTTCGCATTCATCCAAGTACATATCTTGATGAATTCAAGAAACTCTCGGATGGACGTGGTGGAGAGCTTGGCCTCAGAACACCGTTTGGTCCAGGTGCATTTGAAATAGCAGCTAAGTCTGCAGGTCTTGCAAAAGAAGCTGTGATTGGTGTTTTGGAGGAGCGGTATGAAAACGCATATGCTCTTTCTCGTCCACCCGGCCATCATTGCCTACCAGATTGGCCCAACGGATTCTGCCTGCTGAACAACATTGCTGTCGCTGTCGAGGCTGCAAAAGCAAAAGAGCTCGTTGGGAAAGTCGCGATCATTGATTGGGATGTTCATCACGGCAATGGTAGTGAGGCGATCTTTCTAAAACGCCCCGATATTTTGACGATCTCAATTCATCAAGATCGATGCTATCCGCAAGATACAGGCTTCATCGATCAAATCGGTGAAGGGGATGGTGTCGGCACGAATATGAATATTCCCCTGCCCCCTGGATGTGGCCATGCAACTTATCTGGAAGTCATGGAAAGATTGGTTCTTCCAAAACTCAAGGAATTTGAACCGGAGCTGGTGATCATCGCATGCGGCTTTGATGCTTCGGCCGTTGATCCATTATCGCGCATGATGTGCATATCGGAAACCTATCGTCTCATGACGCGCCAGATCATGGAGTATACCGGTGGCAAACTCGTCTCGGTTCATGAAGGTGGCTATTCAGAGCTCTACGTTCCGTTTTGCGGTCACGCAATGCTCGAAGAAATGTCTGGTTCAAGCATCCGGGCAAAAGACCCCTTGCAGGAGCGGTTGACCGGGCAGCAGCCAGAGCAACGCGTGGTCGACTTCCATTCTGGATTCATTTCCGAACTCGTCGAACACTATGGTCTTCAAGCTGACGGAAAAGTCTGTCCAGAAAACATACAGAAAACGTCTGCCGGCTAGCCAACCAATCGAACGGAATTGTTAGCGATCCAGTTCCTTTCGCAGCAGGTTCAAAAATCGAGCAAAGAGATCTCTCTGAGAAACAACGCCGCACTTGCTGTAGGCGTTCTTTCGATAAATTTTCACTATCCCTTCAGTGATATTGACAACATGGCTGATTGAGAGGGAGAAGTGGCCTTTCAAGATCAAGGCGACAATCTCCCTCTCTCTCTTGGTCAGAATGTTTTCACCGAACTCGTCGAACACCTCATCAATGGAGGTTGAGGGAATTCGGCTGGTCTGGTTACCTTTTGCTGCGCCCCGATGTTTAGAGCCGAAATTCTGAATGCACGAGCCGTGGAGGCAAACAACTGTTTGCCCTCTTCGGTGAATTTTCCATAATTGTCTTGTCGGGTGATGCTAGGCCGTAAACACCTCCGTTCCGATCCTGACCAGAACATCAGAAAGGCTATGATTCCATCGGTTTATCCTATCTAGCGCAAACCCATGAAAGCCTCCATTACCTACTGTAATTATTAGGCCGTATACTCATAAATGAGCTGGATTTGGTCTGAAACACGATCCAAATTCCAGTCCCATATTGACCATCTTTTTATAATACGATATGCAGTATCTTGCAATATTTTGCAGGATTATGCATGAATCTGAATATTCCAGATACAAGACAATCGGAACTTGCCACCCGCCTGAAAGAAGGCCAGCAGCTCGTCGCAATTGAGCTTGCCCACGAATTTGGTGTGTCCATTGATACAATACGTCGAGACATTCTTGCGCTGGAAGCGCAAGGCAAAGCACACCGAGTGCGCGGTGGCGCCGTACCAATTGCAGCTCCCGCAGCGCCACTCCATGTACGCCTGACAGATGGCCCACCACCTGACAAAAACCTGATCCAGTCAGCAATTCGCGAAATCGGTGACGCCCCGACGCTCTTGGTGGATGGAGGACAGACGATATTATGCGTGATCGAACACTTGCCCAAACAACAAGGGCGATTGGTCATCACACCATCACCATGGGTTGCCATTGCCTGTCAGGAAAGAGGCATCGCCGTATTCATGCTCGGTGGTACATTACGGCCCTTGGGCGGAATTACCACTGGAGACACAACCACCACTCGCATTGCAGAACTTTATGCCGACATAGCCCTCATTGGTGCCTGTGGCATTGAGGCCGACTTTGGCTTGAGTTCTGACGATCATGACGAAGCCATGATGAAACGTGCCATGCATGAAGCAGCGAACCGAACCATCATTGTGACGGATAAAGCCAAAATCGGACGGCGCGCACGCTACCAAACATTGACCATGTCGGATATCGATACCGTGATAACAGACGCTAGCAGCGAGATGACAAAGACATTGCAGGCCTCTGGAACAAGAGTGGTAACAAGCCAATGACGAACACTACAGACACAGTCATGGTGCCCAAAGACCCAATCAGGCCTGATATTTCAACCACGGCACCTGCCCGTCTGGCAACACGGCTTGCATTCTTTGCAGCTGGCTTTGCCATGGCGTGTTGCGCGCCCCTTTTTCCGTTTTTCAAGGAGAATGTGGCCGCTGACAAGGCTCAATTTGGCGCGCTCCTTCTCTGTCTTGGGCTCGGGTCTCTCATTGCCATGCCTGCGACAGGGATGATTGCTGCACGACGCGGAGCTCGGCCGCTGATCCTGACAGGCGGTTATGGATTGGTTGTATTGTTGCCACTTATGGCTCTGGCACAATCACCAATGGCACTCGGAGCGGCGCTTCTTGTTTTTGGCGCATTCCTTGGCGCAATCGATGTGGCAATGAATGTGCACGGAGCGGAAGTCGAAGCTCTGGAAAAACGCCCTCTGATGTCAAACTTTCATGCACATTGGAGCATCGGCGGTTTTTGCGGCGCGGGGTTGATGACATTGCTCTTATCCTTGTCGGTCCCGGTTCTGGCATGTGCCTGCATAGGGGCCGCTACGGCATTGATCGCAATGCTGATAGCCCGACCTTGCTTCCTCAATGTCACGGGTAAAGAACCGGAACCCTTTGTCATGCCGCGTGGCATTGTCCTTCTTCTGGCCGCTCTTACCTGCATCATCTTTCTTGTCGAAGGTGCAGTGCTGGACTGGGGTGCGCTTCTGATCATCGACCGGGACCTCAGCTCACCCAAAAATGCTGGCACGGGCTATATCCTGTTCTCAATTGCCATGCTCATCGGGCGATTGACCGGTGACCGGTTGATCGCAAAAGCCGGAGAGTTTGCAACCCTTGTATGCGGCGGCCTCATTGCAATGACAGGGCTCGGTGTAATCTTGCTCTCTTCAAATTTGATCGTCGCCCTATCCGGATTTGTATTGATCGGACTGGGCGCAGCCAATCTGGTACCCATCCTCTTCAGTGCAGCAGGTCGCCAGAACCTGATGCCGCCGGGCATTGCCATAGCAGCCGTTACAACGACAGGTTACGCAGGCCTGCTGATGGGTCCTGCAATCATTGGTTTCCTGTCTGATATCCTGTCACTCAGCATCGCATTCTGGTTGTTGGCGCTTCTGACCATGATTGTCCCCCTTTCAGCCCGTTGGGTCGTCTCCCAAAAAAACCGCGACTGACTATCCTCGATTTGGCATGATTGATGTATGGGGAGACTGAGAACCAGTTGTTGCAAGCATTCGGAAATCACAAATGGCGACGTGCCCAATTCGGCATGTCGTCATTTTGGTTCTGATGATACCATCATCATAGGGACCCGATCACTTTCACGAATCAGCGTGCAAATATTGGTTGCGTCTTTCATTTTTTCGCGCAAATATGTAATCAACAACTAGCTAGAACAGGACAGAATATGAAAAAAGCTCCCACTGCAATCGATCACCATATTGGTTCTCGCATCAAATTTCGCCGTGTCATGCTGGGCATGACGCAGGAACAATTGGGCGATGCTTTGGGCACTTCCTTTCAGCAAGTTCAGAAATATGAAAAAGGCATCAACCGGATTGGCGCCAGCAGATTGCACAATCTGGCCAATTGTCTGGATGTTCCCATCACCTTTTTCTTTGAAGGCAGACCGAGTGACCAAGCCAACGATATGGACCGTTCAGCCAGCCAATTGGCAGAGATGATGAAGTCCAAGGATTGCATCGAGTTGGCCATGGCCTATCTGGCCATCCAAGACAAGGACGTACGAAAGAAAATATTGGCACTGGTTCGATCGGTAGAAAATTTCACACCCTGATCATCTCATCGGATTGCTGACGCAATCAAAGGCGGGACCCACGGAATGAAGTATTATTTGACGGTTTTTGGAGATTGCCATCTCGCGCAATCGGACCATAATATGCTTCGCATTCCCGCCCAGGCAGCTGTGATGCTCGCCTATCTCTATGGCTGTGAGCGCCCGGTTTCACGGCAAGAGCTGGCCAAGTTGCTTTGGCCACAGGTGACCCAGTCTGCGGCCTTGACCAATCTGCGTTCCATGATGCGCCGTTTTGCCGCTCAGATGCCAACCAAGACCATCAATTTCCTGACCATTGATGATCGCTATTTGCAAATAACCCGTGGCAAACTGGATTGCGATCTCGATCTGCTTGATCAGCCAGGCTCCATGCAACGCCTGTCTGATCTGAACGAGGCCCTGCACAAAGGTTTCCTGCCTTCCCTTGGTACAGGTGGTTCTGATCTGGACAAATGGGTCCGCACTTATCAGGCTGGCCTGTTCGATATTCTGCGCAACGACTTTCTCAAGATCTGCGGGTCAGAGGGTTTTTGGGAAAACAGACAACAACTCAAACATGTTGCCGCCTTTCTGTTGGATCAGGACCCACGTGATGAAGAAGTCAGAAACCATCTGGCAAAACTGACCAGACCTTCGGCCTCACCCGCATCAACAACAAACAAGATCCATAGTTTCATAGAGCTGCCCAAAAGGCCTGTCCCAGCTGCAGCCAATGGTCAATCCAGCCCGGACACAAGCACGCAGACCAACCCGGAACCAGACAACGCTCAAACACCGCCACCCCGTATTGCACTCCTCCCTCCCGGTGGTCTGGGCGAAGAGGCACAACAGTCAAACATTGCAACCGCCTTGATCGAAGACATCACGATCAGCCTGTGCGGCGAACGTGAGATTTCCGTCGTTGCTCCCTATACCTCGCAAAAGATAGCAACCTCGGACGACAAGGCTGGCCTGCTTGAAAAACACAAGGTCGCATTTGCGCTCGACACAAGAAAGACCAATGATGAGTTGTTTGCCCAACTCGTTTTCATGCCATCAGATGAGACCATATGGGCACATCGTTTCCAGTTGGATGCAGGCAACTCGGCAGACCAGCGCAGCCTGATCCAAGACGCCATTCAAGCATCCATCGCCAAACAGATCACGATGCATTCGCCCTATCTGAACGAGTTCAATTCCAATCCGGATGCCTATTACTCTTACCTGCATGGCTTGCAAAATCTCTCCGGCATGACGCTTCCCGCCCTGCGCCGGGCCCGAAAACACTTCAAGGATGCCTTGAAGTATCAACCGCGCTTCGCTCCCGCACTGGCTGGCATTGCCAGAACACTCAGCATGGAATGGGTAGTAACTGCGCGCGGCGACAACAATCTGCTTGAAGAAGCCGAACGACTGGCTCGTTTGGCCATCGAACAAGACCAAGCCTCTGCCGGGGCCTTCAAGGAACTGGGTGTCAGCCAGCTCTATATGGGCAAGATTGACGACAGCCTTGGATCCTTGCATCAGGCCGAAAATCTCAGCCCGCACTATGCCGATGTCCTATGCAGTTATGCAGACAGTCTGACCCACGGAGGAACCCCCGCCCTAGCCATCGAGAAAATCAATTCCGCCATCTCATTCAACCCCCTTGCACCTGATACTTATCATTGGACCGCAGCAGGGGCGAGTTACTTCATTGGCGAATACCAGCAAGCACTTGATCATATTAAAAAAATGAAAGATTCCAGCTCAGCATTCCGATTGGCTGCTGCCTGCTGGGGGATGCTTGGCCAGACCACAAAGGCACGGTCATGCAGACAACGCGTTTTAAAGGATAATCCGGATTTCGATTTGGAATCCTGGCTTGCCATGATCCCCATAAAGGAGAAATGGCAGATTGAGCATTATAGAGAAGGCCTTTTGAAGGCTGGTTTTTAAAAAGGAGTAAGCAATGGCAAATGTAATTGTTTTAGGACTTTCTGGTCAGGATAAGCTCTGGGTTGCGGATTTGGAAGCAGGAACAATCCTTCCCATGGATGAAGAAAGCGGTGTAATTTCCGCCGCGGAACTGAGAAAGAACAGTCAACCAATGGGTCATGGTGTGGACTTTGCTGTCTCCCTTTCTTCCGCTGATGACAGTGCAAGCGGTTTGTTTGAACGTTCTGAAAATGTAACAGAAGCTGCAGGTGGCCTGTTCGAACGCTCGGAAGGTGTAACAGAAGCCGCAGGCGGTCTGTTTGAACGCTCTGAGAGTATAACCAATGCTGCGGGCGGCTTGTTCGAACGCTCGGAAGGTGTGACAGAAGCCGCAAGCGGTCTATTTGAACGCTCTGAGAGTATAACCAACGCAGCCGGTGGCTTGTTCGAGCGTTCAGAAAGCATGGCCAATACCCCAGGAGGCCTTTGCGAAAACTGAGATTTCAAATGACCAGTTTAGAACCGTCCAGATTTCGTATCTGTACACCGGGTGAGACCTTTTCCAGGGTCTCACCCTATTTCTCTCGCCTTGGCATCACACGCGTCGCCGCACAAACCGGTCTCGACCGCGTGGGCATTCCTGTCTGGTGTGCCTATACCCCCAACGCCAAAGCCATTGTCATTGCCCAAGGCAAGGGTATGGACGACGATAGCGCCCGCACCTCCGCCACCATGGAAGCCGTGGAGAGGGTGATTGCCACACAGCCCGACTGTGAGTTGCACACCAGCTCCTATGCCACATTGCAGGAAACGGGAAAAGTTGCCCACAAGATGACAATCCTGTTGTCTTCAGGGGGCCAACCTATCGCAGATGACGAACAAATAGACTGGACCCGTGCCAGGCGTCTGATAGATCACAGCGATATATGGGTACCCTATGATGCGGTCTGCTTTGATCGCACCAGACCAAACCCCCGTTTTTGGCTTTCGACCGACGGTCTGGCCTCTGGTAACACGCTCAATGAAGCAATCATGCACGGCCTGCTGGAGCGGGTGGAACGCGATGCTTTGGCACTCTGGGCGATTGACATGCCACAGCGACGCTTTCAGAACCGCATTCAACTGACCAGCCTTGCCGATGACACTATCCAGACCATGCTGAGAAGGATCGATCAAGCAGGCCTGGAAATCGCCCTTTTCAATATCACCTCTGATCTGGGGGTGCCTTGCATATCAGCCCTGATGCGCCCAAAGGAAGCCACCAACCGCAAGCCACGCCATGTAGATGTAACCCTTGGAGCCGGTTGCTCCCCTTTCCCGCTGGTGGCCGCAGCCCGTGCCATATCCGAGGCCGTGCAATCGCGCATGACCTTCATCGCAGGCGCGCGCGATGACCTGATGCCGGAAACATTCTCCCGTCCGGTAGACCCGTCATTGCTGCGCGCCTTCACCGGGCCAGAAGCCGTCTGTATCAAACAATTGGACGAACTCCCCGGCAAAACCACAGAACTGGCGCTGGACGCTCTGTTAAAGCGTCTCCAGACCCATGGCATAAGCGAACTCTTCGCCGTGGACCTGACACCAGACTGGCTGCCCGTCAGTGTCGCGAAGGTCATGGCACCACAATTGGAAAGCCCGGATGGTGACCGCCGTCAGAGGGTGGGACAGCGCGCCCTGTTGAGGAGACTGCAGTGAAAGTTGTGTTTGTGGGGCCCAGCTTGCCCGATGCAAGCGATCATATCCCGGATGATATCATATCTCGTGCCCCCGCAATGCAGGGCGACATCATGCAGGCTGTAAGCGAGGGAGCCAAACTGATTGGCCTTATCGATGGACAGTTCGAATTCGTCGCTCCGGTCTGGCACAAGGAAATTCTCTTTGCCCTTTCCAAAGGCGTCACCGTGCTGGGTTCCGCCAGCATGGGCGCCTTACGTGCAGCAGAATGCGCCACTTTCGGCATGACTGGAATTGGCAAAATCTATGAAGAATATGCAAGTGGCCTGCGTTGGGATGATGCCGATGTTGCTCTGCTCTACGGACCGCCCGAACTGAACTACCCTCCAATATCACTTCCCATGGTCAATGTGGATGCAACGCTGAAGAAAGCAACGGATCTGGCATTGATATCAAAAGATCAGCAAACTGCAATATCCCTCGCTGCACGGGAAGTTTTCTTCAAGGACCGCACATGGAAAAAGATCGCTGAAGTCGCAAAGCTTGAACGATCAATCATGGATGAAATCGTCAAATACGCATATGTGGATCAGAAGCGTGCAGACGCTTTGACTTTGCTGAAAGCGATGCAAACAGAGCGGAAATACCCGCAAAATGAGGCTGGCTGGACCTTCAACGCAACGCCTATTTGGCGAGCCATGTATTCATAAGGCCTTATTCAACCTATCGAATTTAGAATGGACCAAAGAACTCCTTTAAGATGTGCAACGCTTATGCAACGCGCAGCGCTCCATATTTTGTGGCATTCTTACAAAATGAAAACTAGCAAGTGGGAGTTCATATGGAAGCAACAAGCCCAAATACCACGTTCGAACGCGAACGCATGGAAGAATTCTTCGCTGTCATCAATATGATTGGTTATGCAAAAGGTATCGCCAAGGATCTGGGTGTACCAGATGCCGCATCTGACCTGGAAGCCGCCAGTCTGAAACTTGCAGAAGAGTTGCAATCAGAAATCTACGGTGAATATTCAACCGACGACATTACGAAATTCGCAAACGCCATTAGCGGAACTTGCTAAAACCCGTTTTGCGGATATTTGAAGCCTTTCTCCCATAAGGACAGCTTCAAACCAAGAGATGGCGCACAGGCCACCATGTCCCCACAGGCCTGTGCCCAGCTTTTCAGCACCAAATCATACCAACCAATTCTTTTGGTAGGAGACGGTCGATATCGTCTCCTACCTCTATCACCAAATTTTTCCTTTCTTTTCCAATCACTTGTTTACAGAAACCTGATCACGCCCATCTTGAACAGGCATCGGATTGCCACCTGATCAGAGCGCTCCCAATTGACAAACAACATCAGAAATTGAAGTTCGATGTTGCGAGCCCGCAATAGAGCTGCGTATCATTCCGGACAGACTTTGATTTCCATAGAAGACCAGGCAATGGCTCAGCTCAAAATCGAACAGATCAAGGCATTTCTCGCGGTTGTTCGTGCCGGTGGCATCAACCGCGCTGCCCATATGCTGAACCTGACGCAGCCGGCAGTCACCTCCCGGATCAAGAGTCTGGAAGACACGCTGGCGGTTCAATTGTTCGAACGCACCGGATCGGGCGTCAGATTGACCAAACAGGGCGATCTGTTGGTTGGTTATGCCGAGCAATTCCAGCAGCTCTCCGAACTGGTCGAAGAAAATGTCATGAATACCGAAGGCGTTGAAGGTCATTTACGCCTTGGAATATCGGAAACCATTGCCCAGAGTTGGTTGCCGGAATTCGTGACCGAGTTCCATCACACCTTCCCCAAGGTCAAGATCGAGATCAGTGTCGATATTTCCGCCGTTCTGCGCGATGGCTTGCTACAAAGGGAAATCGATCTGGCCATCCTGTTGGGTCCGATCTCCGAATATACCGTCGAAAATGTGGAATTGCCGGAAGTGGATCTCGCATGGTATCGCGCAATGCCTGCCCCGGATGGCAGCGACATGCCAGTCGATTTTGCCACCACTCCGGTCATATCCTATGCCAAGAACACACGCCCGTTTCGAGAATTGAAAGCTGAGCTTTTCAAGCGTGTCGGACCACAGGTCTCGCTCTTTCCGTCCTCTTCTCTGTCCGCCTGTTTTCGGTTGGTCGAAGTGGGCCTTGGCGTGGCCGCCCTGCCCCGCTCCATCGGCCAGCGCTATGTGACGGACGAAAGGATCCGCGAATTCGATCCCGGCTGGTGTCCCGAACCCCTGAAATTTTCCGCGTCTTTCCTTGGAGAACCCAAAAGCCATCTGCTTGAGATTGCCGCAAAATTGGCCCTGGATATCTCACAAGACCATATATAAAAAAATTTTATATATAACCACAATTTCTTTCAATTTGATTTTATATATCCGCCATCCGATCCTCTTCCCCACGAGAGGAGACAGACGTGCAAGACATATACGAAGACATTTTAAGGCTTGCCGCTGGCAAGATACGCCAACGCATTCGGGCAGGCGACTATGCTTCACACACAGCAGGTCTGGGCAAAGGCAAACTGCAAGCCAATATCGCTGTAATGCCGGAGCGCTACGCGCTTGATTTCATGCGTTTTTGCCAACGCAATCCCAAACCCTGCCCGTTGGTCGGTGTCTCGGATTCCGGCAATCCCAATATGTTCACCTTGGGACAAGACGTTGACATCCGCACGGATGTACCATCCTATTTCCTCTATGAACATGGCACCTTTTCAAGGGAAATCCACGATATCACGACACTCTGGCAAAGCGATTTCGTCGCTTTTGCCCTTGGCTGTTCCTTCACATTCGAACATGCTCTCATGCGCGCCGGATTTTCGCTCTGGCATATCGAGAATGACAAGACCGTACCAATGTTTCGCTCAAACATTGAGACGGTAGCAGCTGGCCCGTTCAGCGGCCCCATGGTGGTCAGCATGCGCGCGATCAATAAAAGCCGCATCCAAGAGGTGATCGCGATAAGTCGCAAATTCCCTCTGGCTCACGGTGCGCCCGTTCATTGGGGTGATCCTTCCGAGATAGGCATCAAGAATATTGATACCCCCGATTGGGGAGACGCCAGCCCGGTCACCGATGATCAAGTACCGGTTTTCTGGGCCTGTGGTGTGACGCCGCAAGTGGCAATAGAGCAGGCCCGGCTTCCGATCTGCATCACGCACAAACCCGGATACATGCTGATCACCGATGTCGATGACGATGCAGAAATTCCCGTCATCGCACACAGCAATTCCTGAACAGACTCTCATCAAGGAGAAGAACATGAAAAAAACAATCCCCTTTCTGGCAGCCACCGCTTTGCTGGCAGCGCCCGCTCTTGCTCAAGATCTATCAGTTGTTGGCAGTTGGTCCAGCCTGCCGTTGCACAAGCAATTCGAAGCACCTTTCTGGTCGGAAAAATTGCCCGAAGCCTCAAGTGGCAAGATCAATGTGTCTCTTACCACCCATAACCAGATGAATCTGGGCGTCGGCGATGTCTTCCGCCTACTCGGCGATGGTGTCTATGATGTAGGCATGACCGTAGCCGACTATGCTGTTGCCGATGCACCCGAACTGGAAGGCCTGGATGTGCCACTGCTGGCCCTCTCCGCCGATGAAGCCCGCGCCATGATTGACGCCGCCCGCCCCATGGTGAGCGACATCTACAAAGACCGCTTCAACAGCCATGTTCTGGCCATCGCCCCTTATCCACCTCAGGTGGTTTTCTGCAATGCCCCAGTCAGCAAACTGGATGATCTGAAAGGCCTGAAAATCCGCGCCTCTGGCCGCATGACAGCCAAGTTCCTTGACGCTCTCGGCGCTGAAGGCGTCAATGTCAGCTTCTCGGAAGTGCCAGGTGCCTTGCAAAAAGGTGTGGTCGATTGCGCTGTAACGGGCGCCGGATCTGGCTATAATGCCGGTTGGTGGGAAGTTTCCACCCATCTGATGCCCATTCCGCTCGGCGGTTGGGATCCGGTGGTTACCGCCATCAACATGGACAAATGGAACGGTCTGAAACCCGAAACGCAAGAGCTGATACAGAGCCAGATCAAGACCCAGTTCGAGGAGCCAGCCTGGGCGGTGGCACAAGATGCCCTGGTTAATGACATTGCCTGTCTGACCGGCAATGGCAAATGCCCGGCCGGGGAAGCCCACTCCATGAAACTGGTAGAAGTCTCACAAAAAGATTTTGACAAAGCGCGTGAAATTCTGGTCAGCGAAGTGTTGCCAGAATGGGCAAAGCGCGCGGGCAAGACCTGGGCTGATCGCTGGAATATGTCGGTGGGCAAGACCGTAGGCGTGAAGGTAGCCGCCCAATAGGGCGGCACCAATCGAGGGAGAAATTCCAAATGCCTGAAAAAATTCTGGCACTGATGAAACGACTCAACAGAGGCGTAGCGATGCTGATTGGCATCCTGTTGCTGGTCTGCGTCCTTTTCATTCTAACTGAGATCATCATCAGAAAACTCGGAGCCTCCCTCGGCGGCACCGACGAAATCAGCGGCTATGTCATGGCCATTGTCACATCCTGGGGCATGGGCTTTGCCCTGCTTGAGCTAAGCCATGTGCGCATTGACTTTCTGCGGGTGCAGGTTGGCGCACTTGGGCGCTCGCTGTTCGATCTGTTTTCCATGATCGTGCTTTCCGGCACCATCACGCTCATTGCCTTTCGCTGCTGGCCGGTGGTCGAGCGCTCTCTCCTCAATGGTTCACGCGCCAATACGCCGCTGGAAACACCATTGGCGCTGGTGCAATTGCCCTGGTTTGCTGGTTGGCTCTGGTTTGCCATTGTCTCCTGGTTCACTCTTACAGCTGCCTTGATGCTGGTCCTGCGTGGCGAATTCCAGCAATCGGAAGCAGCCATTGGTACGGTCGGCGACGATGAAGTGGAGATTCACACATGATTTCGACAGTCTCCATCGGCCTGCTGGCCCTTCTCACGCTCTCCATTCCCGTGGGCATCGTCCTGTTTTTGCTTGGCTTTGGCATCGATGCCTTCTTCAGTCCTTTTCCACTGATCAAGGGTCTTGGCAATCTGGTATGGTCGACCTCGAACAATGCCACTCTCATTGCCATTCCCTTCTTTGTCCTGCTGGGAGAAATTCTGGTACGTAGCGGCATCGCGGCCAAAACCTACGCCGCGCTTGACCGCTGGGTATCCTGGTTGCCCGGAGGTCTGGTCCATGCCAATGTGGCAACCTCGACTATGTTTTCCGCCATTTCCGGCTCTTCTGTTGCCACCGCAGCCACGGTCGCAACCGTCGCCATGCCACAGGCAGAAAAACTGGGATATGACGCCAAGCTGTTTTCCGGGGCCATTGCCGCCGGGGGCACATTGGGTATCATGATCCCGCCATCCATCAATCTCATCGTTTATGGCTTCCTCACCCAATCCTCAATCCCGCAGCTCTTCCTTGCCGGTTTGTTGCCCGGCCTGTTGCTGGCTCTGGGCTTCATGACGATAACCGTCATCATCTGTATGATCCGCCCGGAACTGGGTGGCATGCGCCGGGTCTTTCCCATTGGTGAAATGATCCGAGCACTTGTCCAGCTGGTACCCATCATCATCCTGTTCGGAGCCATTGTCGGCACCATCTATAAAGGCTGGGCCACCCCAACCGAAGCGGCAGCCGTCGGCGTTGCCGGGGCCATTCTGATTGCCGCTTACTTTGGTGGTGTCTCGCTGCAGATGATCAGCGACAGTGTCGTCGGTACCATCAAGATCACATCCATGATCATGCTGGTAGTGATCGGCGCATCCTTCCTGAATTTCACGCTGGCCTCGGCTGGCCTTGGGGCAGAGTTGAAATCCATTCTCGATGGTCTGGGCCTGTCACCCTTGATGACCATTCTGGTGGTGGTCTGCATTTATATCGTGCTCGGCTTCTTCATCGAAACCCTGTCCCTGATGGTGGTCACCATTCCCATCATCGTGCCGCTGATCGTCGAGCAAGGCTTTGATGTGGTCTGGTTCGGCATTCTGATGATCGTGCTGATCGAAATGGCGCTGATCTCACCACCGGTTGGCCTGAACCTCTACGTGGTACAAGGCGCCCGCAAAAGCGGCAAAATGAGCGAAGTGATGCTGGGCACCATCCCCTTCGTCATCGTCATGCTGATCATGGTCGCCGCCCTCATCGCCTTCCCCGAGATCGCCCTCTTCCTGCCATCCTCACTGCAATAGAGGAAGGCAGCAGGTAACATTCAGCAGGAGGCAATCAAGCCTCCTGCTGATTTTCTTAGATCAAACTTGTTTGAATGACACTCTCTACCTCATCATGGCCGAGAAATGCTATTCTGATCTCTCACCCGAACGGGAGGGAAGACAATGACGGATAGCAATGCTTTGGATGGGATGGAATGTGTGCCTTGCTCTGGTAAGGAGAGCGGGATTGAGCCATTGAGCCTTGAGCGGGCGCAAGAATTACTTGACCATTTACATGAGGATTGGAACCTTTGCGAAGATGGGCTTTCCATCATCCGCGAGGTAAAGGTCAAGGGATTTGCCAAGGCGGTTTATCTGGCCAATCTGGCAGCTTTCCGGGCCGATCAGGATGGTCATCATCCCGACATTCAGTTTGGCTGGGGCTATTGCCGCATATTTTACACCACCCACGCCATTGGTGGCCTCAGTGAGAATGACTTCATCTGCGCCCGTCGCCTTGATTTGGCAATCAATTGAATTGTCATTCACATCTCGCCCCGCCCCCCACAAGGCAATGGGACATCGACCGCTTTGCGTGACAGAAAACCGATCTATTTGGATTTCTTTGCAGGATCAATCGCTTGATCCGCCGCTTCTTTTGCAAGGCGTAAAGCTTTGAGACGGGCCATATTTTCTCTAACCTTCAACGCCTCTTCTTCTGTTTCACTAAGCGCCGCTTTTTTAGACTTCTGGACCGCAGCCAAGCGCTTGGCTGCCTTGGTTTTTGAAATGCTGACCATGTTCAATCCTTGGTGCGGGATCAAGGCCACATTTGTTAATGCGGCCTTGTTCCGGATTTAATCAACCAGCTTCAGATTCGCAGCTGAAACTTTACCGTTCCGCCCCTCTTGCAAGTCATAGGAGACTTTCATGCCTTCATCGAGGCTGGAAAGACCAGCTTCTTCTACTGCAGAAATATGAACGAATGCATCTTTGGTGCCATCGTTGGGTTCAATGAAACCAAAGCCTTTTGAAGGATTGAAAAATTTAACGGTGCCAGTAGTCATGATAGATACCTTATAAAAAAGCCCGACGCCCAAGGCGAACGGAAGGGTTTCCCGCAGGCATTATGCTCACGGGTAAATACGTCACAAAATCAGGGGAAACCAAACAAACCGGACAACCGGGAAATCAGATAGCCAATGATGGCAGTAACACATCATAAGTATATGGGGCCCATGGTTCAATTATTCAAGACCTAAATTAATTAATCTCATTTCATAAGAAAATATGATAGAATGCCAACTTAGCCCGTAATCATGCGCGCTTGCCCCAATATCGATTGGACAAAATCATGCAAATTTCTAAATGGACGACCCCCGCACTTCTGGGTGCGGGCGCAGGTGCTGCTGCTCTGGCGATTGTCGGGTTCAATTGGGGTGGTTGGATGACAAGCAGCTCCGCACAGGAACTTTCTGCCAAAGCATCACGAACGGCTGTGACGTCTGCGCTTGTGCCATATTGCATACAGAATTCGAAATCAGACCCACAAGCTGACAATGTCTTTGCTAAACTCAAGGCGGCCAATAGCTTTCAACGTCAATCAATTATAGAAAAAACCGGATGGGCAACACCTCCCGGCGCAGACAAACCAAATGTGTTTCTTGCTCAGGCCTGTCAGGTTGAACTGATCAAAACCATGTAGGCTATGGATATTCAAGCTCTGACCATCAGAATTCAGAGCTTGTATATACATATCGTTGAATTCCAAATGGTGCCCGACATCACCAAAGGCTCCAGCGACTTCATGTAGTGATCCAATATTAAAGTGGTCAGAACTGCCACAAAACCACCAGATCGAAGATATCGGTCGGGATTACACGCGCCTACCCAGTTCAATGAAAGTCTTACCGGGTAAGAATAACTGGCTTCCCGGGCCCTCAAAAGCACGGGATCCCAGATCACATCATTAGCTTTATTAACTTTCAACGGCTCGAGCAACATCCGGTCTTTTTTTCCTTCCAAATGGATTTTACAAAATGTCACAAAGCAGTAAATCGAAGCATATCTTCTGGCCTCTCCTGCTTGCTATTGGCATAATCATGATGGGCCTTGGCTCCGTTGCCGCCAACGGTACAATTCCCGACAACGCAAAAACCAATCGCTACGGAGACGGTTGGCGGTGCATTCTCGGGTTTCGCAGAGACGAAAATCGCTGCATTGCCATCAAAGTCCCGGAGAATGCATATTTGACCTCTTCTTCATTCGGCACCGGGTGGGAATGTTCACGCGGCTTCAAACAAGTCGATCAATTCTGCAAGAAGATCAACATACCTAAAAATGCCTATCTCAATTCCTATGGTGACAAATGGGAGTGCGACCGGGGATATCTGAGATCCAAGAATGCCTGCCTGGCAATCAAGATCCCAGAAAACGGGTATCTCTCCCAATTTGGAGGTGATCCAGGGTGGGAATGTGAACGCGGATTTCGCAAAACAGACAACAGCTGCATTGCCGTAACCATTCCTCGGAATGGTTATTCTGTCGAGACGGCCCATGGCAGGGGGTGGAAGTGCAATCGCGGATTTATTGGAATAGACAATGCATGTATTGCAATCAAGGTTCCCAAACATGGATTTCTATCTGGTTCATCAAACGGAACCGGATGGGATTGCGAGAGAGGATATAGGGCATCAGAAACCAAATGCCTCGCCATCAAACTGCCTCAAAACGCCCATCTCAACTATAGTGGAAACGATTGGACATGCAATCAGCCATACCAGCGGCAGGATGGGAAATGCGTAATCACTCAATGAGTTTCGGAATCCATCAGTTAAGCAAATTCTGCAAAGACAAACGCAAACAATATCTGGTGCTTATGCTACATCTGCACGAATTGATCTGATCCAGTTGCAATGCAACGCTGAACAAGGTCCGGTTCAATTCACTGTAAATGGAAATCACTATGAAAACTGCTCTCGTTCTGGCTTCTGCCCTCATCCTGTCTTCCTCTCTCGCTTTCGCTGCCCCGTCCAAAATTGAAGGCACGGCAGTAGCGAAATCCTCTCCTGTTCAAATTCAGCTGCAAGCTGAAAAGTCAGATGGAAAAGCAAAGCAATGCCCGACTGGCAGCTTTGACGTCGCTGGCAAATGTCACGAAAAAGCAGAGCCTTGCCTATCAAACAGCGAATGCTGCTCGAATAATTGCGATGGCGGTGCCTGCAACTAAACTGATATTTCTATGGCTCGCATCTAGCGGGCCATAGCTCCAACGGCGATCAAATCTCAGCCCACAATCGCGCTTCGCCGTTCCATCATCACCACATCGCGCCATTGGTCAGCCATCGGGCCATAAGTCATTTTTCCAAGCTTGCGACGGGTGCCGAGCACCTCAAAGCCAAGTGCCGCATGCAGTTTCAGGCTGGTCTCATTCTCAGGGAAAATCTGTGCAATCAAGGTCCAGTAACCAGCTTCTTCGGAATGTTGGATCATCGCTTCCAAAAGCCGACGGCCAGTGCCACAGCCTTGCCGATCATTGGCGACATAGATCGAGACCTCGCCAACACCCTGATAGACAGCGCGAGTTGAGATGACGCTCACCCCGGCCCAGGCAGCAACGCCCTTTTCATCTTCTGCAATCAGCGCCAAAGCCCGTCCTGTCATGAAGCTCTTTTGAAAGCTCCGCCAGTCATGGGTTTGATCGCGGAATGAGGCATGACCACTCGCCAGCCCTTGCGCGTCAATAACTGCAATGGCTGCTTCATCATCAGGGATCGGCACCCGGATTATCATCTCGCCCATTGTGATCTCACTCAGGTCCATATCATCACTCCTGCCAGCAACAGCACCATCCCTATAGCAGCTTGCAGGATGGCCCCACCAGAGAGAATCCAGATCGCCCGCCCCTCTTCCTGCTCAGCCAAGGCATCCCGGCGCACCAGCCAATAATAGCTGTCATTGGGCAGGATCGCGACAAAGGAACCAAGGCATATAGCGAAGATGGCAGCGATTGGGTTGACACCGGACACAGCCACAATGGGCGCCGCGACGGGCGCAATGGCAGCAAAGGTCGCCATGGACGACCCCTGCGCCAGCTTGAACAGGATGGTCAAAGCAAAAAGAGCCAGAAGGGTCAGTAGGCCACTGCCCGCAGGCACAATCTGATCCAATGCCACCATGCCGGTCAGAACAGAGCCAAAGGCACTGGCTGCCCCAATCACCAGCAAAAGCGATCCGGTGCGGCGCACGGCACTATCCAGACAATCCCGCCGCTGATCAGGCGCAACCTGCAGCAAGGAGAGAAGCGCCGCCGCCAGTAACGCCCCTTTCGGCATCAGCAGAAAATCCAGCACACCAATACCTGTCTTTCCCACAATACCACCAAGCAGCAGCAAGCAAGCCATCAGTGCAAATGGCGCAAAGCTGAGAAACAAGTTGCCCGAGCTTATCGATTGCTCTGTCTGTGACACAGCCCCATCACCTGCCATCCAACGCCCCCAAAGCACCCCCACGAGCCAGACGGGTAATGTCAGTCCCACACCGATAGCCAACAAAAGCACCGGTTCCACCTGTATTGTGCCGATCCCCAATCCCGCAGCGACAATCAGAGGACCTGCAGGATAAAGCAGCTTGAAACCTGCATAAGCGCCAAAGGCCAGGTCCAGTTTATAGCGCCCCGCCACAGGGGACAGCGCCGCATAAGCGGTATCAGGACAAATCATCCCCGCCCCTGCAATGGGCGATGCCATCGCTGCTGTCCGGCCAGCGGCGTCTGAGCCCAAATTCTGACGAGAGAGAGCAGCAGCCAACGTGAAAGACGGCAACAGGATCAGAGCGAACTCCCCAAGAGCCCGCCCAAAACCTTGATTGAAGCCAGCAATCAGATCTACTGCTGGCAATCCACCCATAAGCCCCAAAAGAAGCGTCAAAAGCACCATCCAGATAACCAGCGGCAAATCTGGCACATAACGTTTGAACCCTGCACTGGCGGGTATGCTTGCTTGATAGTCACTCATGGCTGGCCTTGCTATTATTTGATCTCAGCTCATGTTAGATTAAGCTTAAGCCAGCCCATAATGCGAATTTCCGAGAGCCAGCATGAGTTCAACTCATATAAAACCACCCCTACGGTCTTTGCAGGTTTTTGAAGCCGCAGCCCGTTGTGGCACCTTCACCGCAGCCGGAGAAGAACTTGGCATCACGCAAAGTGGCGTATCGCGACAAGTCTCCGATCTGGAGGCGATCCTGGGCGTGGATCTGTTTGTACGCAACGGGGCAAGACTGAGCGTAACCCCGGCAGGCGAGCGACTGGCCATACAATTGGCGGATGCCTTTGCCCGCACCTGGAGCGCGGTGGCCGATGCCAAACGCTCCGAGCAGATTGTCACCCTGTCCATGTTGCCATCTGTCGCCGCCCGCTGGTTCGCCCCAAGGCTGGGCTCTTTCATGAGTCACAATCCCGAGATCGACTTGCGCATCACCGCATCCCGCCATCTGGTGAATTTTACCAGCGACGGAGTGGACGCTGCCATTCGCTATAGCCCCGGACCGACGGGCAATCTGGAGGTAACAAAGCTTGGCACCGAGACCATCTTGCCTGTCTGCTCGCCAGATTATGCGCAAAAACATGGCCTGAAGACACCAGAGGATATGCAACACGCCACTTTGCTTTGCGGCGACATCCCCGAAGACTGGCCCGCCTGGTTCAAGGCCGCCAAGTGCCAGCAGCCTCCGAACATGGGCCCACGCCTTGGCGATGATGCCGCCATCCTGCAAGCAGCGGTGGAGCATCAGGGCGTTGCCCTTGGTCGCTCATTGCTGGTGGCAGATGACATTGCAGCAGGGCGGCTGATGGCCCCGTTCGATATCAGCCTTGATGCCAGCTATGCCTATTGGTTCGTCAGGCCCAAAACCAGTGCACCGTCTGAAGCAATGATCGCGGTAAAAGCATGGCTCATCGATCAGTTCTGCAAGATGTGATGTACATGAAACACTGGCAAAACCGAGATCAGACTGTGATCAAACTCCAATTATCAATCCTTCTAGCCACCCGAAACTACAGGTCGTCACATTGAACAGCGATCACCGAATGAACTTGCGATAAGTGATAACAATTGCAATTCCACCGAACCAGGTCGAGAGCTCATTCATGTCCATGAGATTATGACAGAAACGAGAGCAATCGCATCTCTTGCGGCAACATTCATCTTGATAAAATCCGTCTACACTGCCTGGTTTCCTATTTTAAAATTGGCTTAACCAATCAGCACTAAACTATCTGGAGTATTCAGATAAGTATTTCAACTTAACGTTACTTGGGGTTTTCATATCCGCCATGTCGAAAATACTATGTATTGAAGACAATTCTGACCTTCGTACCGATCTTGTCGAAGAAATTGCCGAGGCTGGTTATGATGTTCTGGAAGCATGTGATGGTCAGGAAGGCCTGGAAATGATCCTTGAGCATAAACCCGACCTGGTTATCAGCGACATTACAATGCCACGGAAAAACGGTTGGCAGCTTGTTGCAGACCTGCGTGAGAACCATCCCGAATTCGACGGCCTTCCTGTGGTCTATCTGACGGCACTTTCAGATGAAAAGGACATGTCCAAAGGGCTGGATCAAGGTGCTTGTGGCTATTTTACGAAACCGATCGATTATGATCAATTGCTGGATAAGCTTGAGGAGCTTTTGTGAAGATCGAGGTGGGTCAATAACGGAATTTAGAAATGGATTTTGGATTAGATATACTTGGTATTCGATTCCTGACAGGTAATCTGGATTTGATGATCCCGTATGCCGCAAGATATTCCATCCCACTGGTTCTACTGTCATATCTGTTCGCATTTGCAGGCTCTTTTGCAGGACTGACCGTATGCGGTCAGATCCAGATGGCCAGCAAACGCAACGAAAGATTGTTGTGGCTCGGACTTGGGGCTGCGGCAATGGGGTGCGCCGTCTGGTCCATGCATTTCGTCGGCATGCTCGCCTATCAGCTGCCCTTTTCTGTTGCATATGCATTAAACCAGACACTGATTTCTGCCATTCCATCAATCGGTGCCAGTCTGGTTGTCCTGTTCCTACTCAGTCGCGAAACAGTCAGTTGGAAATCCATCCTGTCAGGAGGCGCGATTACAGGTGCCGGAATCGGAGCAATGCATTTCATCGGCATGGATGCAATGCGTGCAAATGCATCCATGGGATATGATCCTGTGCTTTTTGCCGTGTCGATTGCCGTAGCGGTGGTATTGGCGATTATTGCTCTGTCCGCCCGAACAGAAATCAGGAAATTTTTCCCGCAAGCCAATACCATATGGTCGAATACTATAGCGGCAGCCACTATGGGCGTCGCCATCTCGGGAATGCATTATACCGCAATGCTGGCCGTGACCTTCTATGAAGGATCCTTGTGCGCGCGCCCTGATCAGACCATTGACGGCGATATCATATCTCTGGTCGGCATCGGAATATTGTTCGCATTTCTGATGCTTGTCCTTTTTGCCTCGGTCGCACGCAGAATGACGGCCAAATCCGCCTTGCTTTCCGCGATCATGAATAACAGTCTGGACGGAATTATTGTTTCAGACACCTATGGAAAAATCACTCTCGGCAACAATGCCGCAAAGAAAATGTTCGGTCTTGAACAGGATGAGTTGACAGGTCGGGATTTTGCTACCCTGTTTATGTCGAACAATTCCGAGGCCAGAGAGGAGAAGATATCTTCGATCTTCGACGGTGACATAGACTCCATGGCCTCGGCAGGGCAAACTGTGGAAGTGATCGGGCATCGTCTGGATGGCACACGGTTTCCTGCCGAAGTCGGTCTGGTGAAAGTGCCTCTTGAAGACGAAAGTGTGATATCTGCTACCATTCGCGATATTACACCCAGAAGAGCGCTCGAACAGGCTCAGAGGCAAGCCTATTCGGAAGTCTCCACTGCCTTGCAGCAACAAACCGAACTGAACGAATCCCAGCGACAATTCATTGCAATGGCCTCCCATGAATTCAGGACACCACTGGCAGTGATCGACTCCTCAGTTCGTCGATTGCTGCGTAAAAAAGACAATTTGACAACGGAAGAATTGCTGAAGCGGACGGGCAGGATCACTTCAGCTGTCACTCGCCTGATCGCATTGATGGAGAGTACATTGTCAAGCTCACGGCTCGATTCAGGCAAGCTTGAAATTTCTCTGTCTCCCTGTGACATCACCTCCATTGTCAATGAGGCTTGTATTCGTCAGCAGGACGTTACCCCAGACCGGCAAATAATCCGCGATCTGACGGATTTTCCATCAGAAATACAGGCTGATGCTACCGCATTAGACCAGATTATCACCAATCTCCTGTCCAATGCCGTAAAATACTCGCCTGATGCGAGCGACATTATTGTCAAAGGCTGGAGCGATGAGAACAATGCCTTTGTTTCGGTCCGTGATTTTGGCCTTGGCATTGACGAAGAGGATCAAAAACAATTGTTTACCCGATTCTTTCGGGCCAAAACCGCCGAGGGAATAGAAGGCACCGGCATCGGTCTGCATCTGGCAAAAGGCCTTATTGAAGAGCATGATGGAACTCTTGAGGTCACAAGCAAGATCGGCGAAGGCAGCACTTTCACCATAACCTTGCCTGCCGCGAGTTAGGCCGTAGACTCACAAATGCGGTGAATTTGGTAGAGGCAAGTCTTTCTGCTCACAAAAAGAAATAAGAAAGGCTTCATTCATTTACTTCTTCATGCAAGAAAATCAACATTTCAACCAAAACAACAATATATAAATACTAGATAAATATAAAAACTTATATTTATAATATATATTAAAATTTATTGAAAATAAAGAATATACCTCCTGCATTAACTCATAATAAAAACTCATTAGATAGTATTATGAATTCAAAAAAAAATACCAACCAATCACTGCATTCTTTAACTCCAATTTAGTTATAAGCCACTACTATGAAAGCAACTTGCAACTAGAAGGGTGGTACCATGTTGCTTTCTCGATTGACGCTGTTTTGGAAAATTTCCATACCGGCTTTTATTCTATTCTTCTTCATGATGGCCCTGACTGCTCTGAATTTGAACGAGCTCTGGCATACAATGCAGGAAGAACGCGTCACAGGATTGAAACATATCATCCAATCCGCCAAAACAGCCGTCACCGTTGTCCAAAAGCAGGAAAAAGCAGGACTCTTCTCACGTCAAGAAGCCCAAATCCGCGCCAAGGCCGCACTGGAGCAGATCCGCTATGATGACGGCGTCGGCTATGTGTTTGTCTTTCACAAAGACGGCACCAATCTGGTACATCCAAACAAGGCCTTGCAGGGCACCAATCTTTTGAATGTCAAGGATTCGCGTGGCAATTATATTACACGTGATCTGATAACCCTGTCAGAACAGGGTGGAGGGCGTTATACTTATCTTTGGGAGAAACCCAACGGCGGCACCCCCATCGAGAAAATCAGCTGGGTGGAAGCCATCCCTGAATGGCAATGGGTATTGGGCACGGGCATCTATACTGACGATCTGAAAGCCGCCTTCCACGTCCATGCCGCCAAGACAATCGGCCTGACCATTTTCGCCTTTGCCTTTGCCGGTTTCGTGTCCTATCTGGTGATCCAATCCATTTCCAAACCCATGGGCGAGTTGATCCGCAATATGGGTCAATTGGCTGCAGGTGAGAGTAACATCGCGGTCGAAGGCCTGAGGCGACAGGATGAAGTGGGAAGAATGGCTCGAGCCATTCGGATTTTCATCGCAAATGAGAACCATCGCAAGACTCTCGAAGGCCAATTGCAACAAACGATGAATGAAGTCAGATTCAACCGCGATCTACTCATAAATGCAGTCGATGTCATCAATGACGGCATCATCATTTTTGATGAAAGTGATCGACTGATCCTTGCCAATCGACTGATGCTGGAGCTCTATCCTTCCCTTTCCGAACATCTGGAGAAAAAATCCACAATAACCGAACTCGGAATAGAAGAGCTCCCCTCCCCTGGCCTGACCGGCAAGGATGAATTCGAGCCGTCACCTTCCTACAGCTGCGAAAAAGAGCTGCATAATGACAAATGGTATCGGATTGAAAAGTCCCGCACGTTGGATGGCGGTTCCATTGCCGTCTTCTCCAATATCACGGAATACAAGAAGCAGAATGTTAAGCTGCAAGGCCAGACATCGGAGCTGGTAAAGCTTTTGCAGAAGGAAATGGCACTCGCTGAAACGCAACGCGAATTCGTCACCATGGCCTCTCATGAATTCAAGACACCGCTAACTATCATCAATGGAAATATTCGCCGCATTGAAAAGCGGGTAGAAGACATAACACCAGACCGGCTACTGGAGCGCACCGCCAACATTCAAAATGCTGTGCAACGCATGCAATTTCTCATCGAACGCTTCATGTCCTTCTCCAGTGACGAAATCGAGGGTGTCAAAATTCAAGCCAAGTCAATCAATTTGCAACATTGCCTCAAACAGCTTTGCGAGGGCTATTGTGAGGCAGAGGAAGATGCTGTCATTCATTGCAATGTAGACAATCTGCCAGAAGAGTTCCTCGCAGATGAAGTCTTGCTCAATCAGTGCCTGTCAAACATCATTCTCAACGCCGTGAAATATTCAGCCCCCCGCTCTCCAGTAAGAGTTGAAGGGCAAGTCGATGACAAATACGTCACCATCACGGTTCAAGATCAGGGCGTCGGCATTGCCGAGGATGAATTACCCAGTATTTTCAAGAAATATTTCCGCGCCTCTTCCGGGCTCAGCCGCGCTGGCACCGGCATCGGATTGCATTTTGCAAAGATGGTGCTGGACGAGCACGGCGGCAACATCAAAGTGGAAAGCACCCTTGGCAAAGGATCCTGTTTCAACATCCTGCTACCTGCTTCGCTCATAGGGGCGCAGGATGAGAATACATCCAATCTGACAAAGCAAGCATCATAGGAGAAGGTTATGAATGAAAAAATTCTCTGTGTTGAAGATGAACAGCTCATTTTGGATGATATCGCCGATGAGCTGGAAGACAATGGCTATGAGGTCATCAAGGCTAACAATGGCAAGGAAGCCATTGAGATACTGAAATATGATTATGTCGATCTCATTCTCTCCGATGTCATGATGCCGCTGATTGATGGCTACAAGCTTTTGGAGCTGGTTCGCGAAAGATTACCCCAGCATGATGAGACACCTTTCATCTACCTGACTGCCAAATCCTCGCGCGAGGACGAGATCAGGGCCAAGAGTCTCGGAGTAGATGACTTCATTCGAAAACCAATTGATTATGACCTGCTTCTCGCAACACTGAAAGCAAGATTGGCACGAAACAGGAAGATCAAGGAGACCAACGAGTCCCGGCTGAAGAAGATTTACTATTCCATGAAAGAAGATCAGGGTTTCAAGGAGCCGTTGAGCATCTCAATCGTGGCAAAATCACATGACTTTGTCAGTCCCATTGAAAGCGCCTTGAACCAGCTTGGTTGCCTCGTGGAGTTCATATCGGAATCCCATCTCAAAGTGCGTAAGGACAGCATACAGCAAAATGACCTTTGCTTCATGGTCTATAGTAAGATCGTGCATTATTATCTCAGTGGAATGATCAACCAGAAAACCACTCATAACCGGGGTCGAACAGTGCTGATGTGCAATGGTCAAACCGATGAAAATCTGAAAAGTGCCTTCACCGAGCAAGGCATCGGCACCATCATTGAACATCCATACCCACCGGTTGAAATTTTCAAAACGGTACTGGATGCCACCAGAAACAAGGCACGTTGAACAAGGTTGCACTTGCACTGACAGCACTGATCATCAGGATCGCATCAATCAGCGATCCCGAAATTGTGCTGTTTCACTTTCCAGCCAAGATCGAAATCGTTTGATCTTGACCGCGTTGCGACGGCTCTCGGGATAGACCAGCCAATATCCGCAGCCATCATAGCCAACCTGCTCGAAGGGCTGAACCAGAAGTCCGCTTTCCAGCTCGCTTTGAAAGAAGGTCGGTGTCAGCATCGCCACACCATGTCCGGCTACCGCCGCACCAGCCTCCACGATCTGAGGCGCAAAATGCTTCTCCGAAGAAGAAACAATGGCAGCATCATTCAACCCGACCAAAGACAGCCAGTGCCGCCACCAGGCATCCCCTTCAGATAGGATGGGTAATTTCAGCAGATCTTCAGGCGAAGAAAGCTCACCCGCTTCATCAATAAGTTTGGGCGAAAGCATGGGAGTGAATACCGCTGGAATCAGAAGATGACTGCACAATCCATTCCATTCGCCATAACCACCGCGGATAGCGGCATCAAACTCGCTGGTCGCAAAATCTACCAACGTTTCCCCAACTTCCATCCTCACGGCAATGTCAGAATGCGCCATATGAAACGTTCCAATTCTCTGAGCCAGAAAACTGGTCGCAAAGGTTGGAATGACACTGATCGACAATGTACCCGCATTGGTTCCTTGGGCGTCACTATAGGCATCTGACAGAATATCGAGCGCAGCAGAAGATTGCTGAAACAATCTGCGACCAACTTTGGTGAGCTGCACACCACGCGCAACGCGCTCAAACAGGGCCGCCCCCACCCTCTCTTCCAAAATCTTGATCTGATAGCTGACTGCAGCTTGCGTCATACCCAACTCCGTGGATGCGGCCGTAAAAGAGCTGTGTCGGGCGGCTGCATCAAACACACGAATTGCACTCAAAGGAGGAAGGTTTCGAGCCATGAGGTATAAATTCTCCTTATGTTTGATGCTGATATTAAATTTGTTATCCCGCGACATATGCACGATGTCAATAAAGAAGATGACGCATATACGCATCACCAATTTTATCATAGAGGCTTCATATGTCCCCGTTTTTACTAACAATAAAGCACCTTTTACGTAGAATAAAACTCTCCACAAAAGGGCAGCGCACCAAACATTCCGATATCAATCAACTATCGCAGCATTTGAAGAAAGACATAGGCTGGGATAATGAGTTGATTATCCGCAGATTCGACCATCAGCGTCCAATTGTGGTCCGGGATATCGTCTTTCGATTTGATCGCTAGCAATGCAAGACATCAAACAGACTGCATGAATCTGCAAACTGGTAGTGAGTTGCAATAGCGATAATGTACTGATATGCCTGAAAGCAGCGGCACCCCTGAAAACTTCTCTGGTCAAATCGGGGAGTTCTAAATTTCGCAATAGTTGGCTGGATGATCTCTGCTCAAATTGACCAGACCACTTTGGGATAAAACCCGGCTGGAAAGCTGAGCCAATGTGATCATGACAGGCGCTTGATATTGGCAGCGGGATCAAAACAGGCAAGGTGATGCAGGCTCACGCAGAATTCAAAGATAAAGACGCTGAAGGTGACGCCCCGGAATTTGGCCCTTGGTTGTCTCAAGCCTCCATACTCATTGTCGATGATGAACCCGGCATGCGAAATTTTCTGGTCAAGACATTGAGCCCCCGGTGTCGTCGGGTGGTAGAGGCCTGTAACGTTGAGGAAGCATCCCGGCATCTGGATAGCAACCAATTCGATGTGGTTATTCTGGATAACATCATGCCCGGCAAATCCGGCGTGGAATGGCTCAACGAGCAGCGCAACATCGGCTTTTTTGCAGATGCCATCCTGATCACAGCCTTTGCCGATCTGGAGACAGCCATACAAGCGCTGCGGGCGGGGGCGGTGGATTTTGTACTGAAACCGTTTCGATCAAATCAGATTCTAAACGCCGTAGCGCGATGTCTTGATAGACTTCACTTGCAAAAAGAGAATTTTCTGCTTCGTCACGAATTGCTTTCAGAAACGAACGAAACACTGAAGCGCAGCCGAATTATCGGCCAATCTCCGGCCCTGCAACAGGTTCGGGAAACCCTCGCCCGCGTAGCTCCCATGCCCACATCCGTGCTGATCACGGGGGAATCAGGAACCGGGAAAGGAGTTGCCGCCCGCATGCTTCATTCCGTCTCCGACCGCGCAGAGAAACCATTTGTTCCGGTAAATTGTGCAGCCATTCCCTCCGAAATGATCGAGAGCGAGCTGTTCGGACATCTCAAGGGGGCTTTCACCGGTGCAGATACCCGACGCGATGGTTTATTCCTTTACGCCAACGAAGGCACTCTTTTTCTCGATGAAGTTGGAGAATTGCCCTTGCCCATGCAGAGCAAGCTGTTGCGAGTGATCGAGGACAAGAAAATCCGCCCCTTGGGATCTGAGCGCGAAATCCCGATCAATGTGCGTTTTGTCTTTGCGACAAATGTTGATTTGGCCAAAGCGGTTGAAGAAGGAAAGTTCAGAGCGGATCTTTTCTATCGAATGAATGTGGTGAACGTTGATATGCCGCCCTTACGCGAGCGCAAAGGCGATGTCGTAGAATTAGCCGAAATGTTCATGCACAAGCTTTCACGCGATCTGGGTGTACCCGCATTATCGCTTGAAGCTCCCATACGCCATGGCCTCACCAACTATGACTGGCCAGGAAATGTACGCGAATTACGAAATCTCATCGAGAGATCGCTGATTTTGGGAGAATTCCCGTCTGAGTTTGACAACGAGGAAGGGGAAGATACAGGCGCAAACGAAAACTCTCTGAAGTCGGTCGAGCGACGCCATATCCTATCTGTGCTGGAAGCATGTGGAGGCAATCGAGCAGAGGCAGCACGTCGCCTTGGAATTTCTCGTAAAACCATCGACCGCAAATGCGAACAATGGAATGTCTGAACTTGCGGACAATCAGTCTCTGACGAAGTCTTCAGCCACACGGCCTGGTAAGGAGCGCTCGGTTCGCGTTCGCCTTCTGGTCATTGCGCTCCTGCCGATGCTGGTGGTCATGCCTGTTCTGCTGGGCGTTGCAGTAACGCGCTGGGCCAGCAAATTCGACAATCTTCTGATTACCAAAGTGAATGGTGATCTCACCATCGCCCATCAATATCTGTCCCGCATACTGGAAAACAGCGGAGAAAAAATCCAGGCGCTGGGCGCATCAGCAACATTCTCCCGAAACCTGAATATGGAGATCAGTGACCTGAATCTCAACCAATACCTGAACGAGAGCAGGAAAGCGCTTGGGTTTGATTTTCTCTATCTGGTCGATCTTGAAGGAACTACCCACGCGGCTTCTCTATCACGCAGATCCGAACGACCAGCAAATGACTGGCCGGTTATAATATCCGCACTCAACGGACAACCATCAACGGCCATCGACATATTCAGCGCAAAAGACCTCACAGCTTTATCACCTGATCTCGCGCAACGAGCACGGCTCGATCTTGTACATACCCGCGCCGCCATTCCCACAGATCGCACGGTAGAAACGAGAGGCATGATGGTTCATACGGCAACCCCGGTGGAATTTGGGACCACAAAAGCCGCATTGGTTGGTGGCATTCTCCTCAATCGGAACCTCGCATTCATCGATACCATCAACGATCTTGTCTACCGTCAGGCCAGCCTGCCTGCTGGCAGCCAAGGCACAGCAACCTTGTTCATGGAAGATATTCGTATCAGCACGAATGTCCGCTTGTTTGAAAATGTACGCGCCTTGGGCACACGCGTTTCCGCAATTGTACGGTCGACTGTTCTGGACGAGGGACGGGTGTGGCTGGATCGAGCCTTTGTTGTGAACGACTGGTACATATCTGCCTATGAGCCAATCGTGGACAGTTACGGCAAACGGGTCGGCATGCTCTATGTCGGCTTCCTCGAAGCCCCGTTTAAGGCCGCCAAATATACATCCCTGATCGCAATTGCCGTGGCATTTCTGCTGGTCGCTGCCATCTCGGTCCCGATCTTCCTGCGCTGGGCACGGAATATATTCAAACCTCTGGAGCGAATGGCACTCACAATCTCACGGGTGGAACAGGGAAATCTGGGCGCACGGACAGGCCCGGTGAACAGCGGCGATGAAATCGGAAAAGTCGCACATCACCTGGATACGCTTTTGGAGCAACTACAGGAACGTGATCGCGATCTTCGCGACTGGGCATCAGAACTGAACACGCGCGTGGAAGAACGCACACGAGAACTGAAAGAAGCCAATCAACGGCTGGAAGCCACCACGCAACAACTCGTCATGTCAGAAAAATTGGCTGCAATAGGAGAAATCACAGCAGGCGTCGCTCACGAAATAAACAATCCCATCGCTGTTATTCAGGGAAATCTCGATGTTATCCGAGAAGCACTGGGATCTAAGATCAGGGAAAACCAGACCGAATTCCGCCTGATTGACGAGCAAATCCATTGCATCAATCTGATTGTCAATAAACTGCTTCAATTTGCGCGGCCGGACGAGTTTGCCGGATTCGTTGATCGGCATGCGCCGGACGATGTTCTGACCGACTGCTTGTTGTTGGTTCAGCATCTGCTGGGCAAAGCCGAAATAGAGATCATCAGGGACGAAGGCACGCAATGCCTTGTCTTGATGAGCCGCACCGAGTTACAGCAGATATTGATCAATCTCATTGTCAACGCCATTCATGCAATGCCTGATGGTGGCACATTGACACTGCGAACCTATGATCAACTCAAGGACAAGATTCCCGGACTGATAATTGAGGTAACAGATACGGGAGGCGGCATGTCCCCGGAAATTTTGAAGAAAGCATTCGACCCCTTCTTTACAACAAAACGAGAGGAAGGGACCGGCCTTGGCCTTTCAATCAGCCAAACGCTTCTCAGCCGTTATGGTGGACATATCTCAGCCAAAAGCACTCAAGGTCAGGGAACAACTTTCTTTGTCTGGATACCTGAAGCTGACTGACAACAGAACCGGTTCGCTCTCCCCTGCTATCTGGACAATTTATCCATATCGCCCTCCCGAAGTTTGGTCAAACTGGACATTTTGTCCCTTCTGATTTTCCAAATCCCCATAACTCATTGATTTTTAGACACCTCCTCTTTTGGCACAGGTCTTGCTGACCAAATGGTCATAACAAAAGAGCGTTTTGGCTTTTGCCAACGCCAGGACCAGGAGGAAACGACGACCATCCGGCATATGACCGGACGACCCATTTCTTTATGAAACAAAAAAGAACAGCAACAGTTGACGTGTCCCATAACGTCAACCGTGGCACCGTTCAAACAGAACAATAATCAATATAAGCAATCTAGGGGGGCATTTTTAAAAATGGCCGATTCCAATTCATCTCAGAACGGCATGTTTTCTTTCTTGATGAAAGAAAACATTGTCGCCAAACCCGGTTATAACAGGTGGCTGGTACCACCTGCATCAATCGCAATCCATCTATGCATCGGTTCAGTTTACGCCTGGAGTGTTTTCAATCCGGCACTGGTCAAGGAACTGGGCGTCGTCACCAGTGCAGCTGACGACTGGAGCCTCAGTAATGTTGTCTGGATCTTCTCAGTCGCCATCGTCTTTCTTGGGCTGGCCGCAGCCATTGCCGGTAAATGGCTCGAAGATGTCGGCCCTCGTTGTGTCGGCGTAACATCAGCCTTCCTTTGGGGTGGTGGCTTCATCCTTGGTTCCTTTGGCATTCTCTCCCACCAACTCTGGTTGGTATATCTGGGCTATGGCGTACTGGGAGGATGCGGCCTCGGGCTTGGATATGTTTCACCGGTCTCCACCCTCATTCGCTGGTTCCCGGACCGGCGCGGAATGGCAACGGGAATGGCCATCATGGGCTTTGGAGGCGGCGCCATGATCGGCGCTCCCCTCATTGCCTTTCTATTGAAAACCTTCTCCACCGCACCGACCTATCTTGGCACCGAAGGCTCTTTGAGCATCATCACTGAAGGCGGTCGTCGCTTTGCACAAACCGCGACCGGCAAGGTCGAGGTGGTCATCGCCAGTGCAGCAGAAGCCGCAAAAATGGCGGTTCCAGGGGATGCTGGCGTCTATGTTGTCGGAACAGGGAACACCGGCGCTGCCGCAACGTTTCTGACCTTGGGCATCGTTTATTTCAGTGTGATGATGATAGCTGCTTTCTGCTATCGCGTTCCAGCAAAAGACTGGAAACCGGAAGGTTGGACACCTCCGGCAAAAGCTGAATCTGCAAAACGCATGATTACAAGCAATAACGTTCATATCGACCAGGCGCTTAAAACACCACAATTCTGGCTACTCTGGATCGTGCTTTGCTTCAATGTGACCGCCGGCATTGGCGTAATCGGTGTTGCAAAAACGATGATGGGCGAAATTTTCGGCACCACCCTGCCCGGCGTCGTAACCGCAACATTTGCAGGCACATATGTCTTGATGATATCGGTCTTCAATATGTGTGGCCGGTTCTTCTGGGCTTCGATGTCCGATTTCATCGGGCGGAAAAACACCTATCATTGTTTCTTTGTGCTTGGCACGCTGCTGTATCTGTCCATTCCATTCACCGCATCGGCAGTGAGCGCAGATCCGTCGATAACATGGCTGGTGATGTTCTACGCCGCTACGATGATCATCTTCACAATGTATGGCGGCGGGTTCGCTACCATTCCGGCCTATCTGGCAGACGTGTTCGGAACGATGCATGTCGGTGGCATACATGGACGTCTCCTGACGGCATGGGCAACAGCAGGTGTCCTTGGACCCTTTGCAATCACATATCTGCGAAATCTGTCTTTACAGGACGCCATCAGGGACATCGCCGCCAAGGTCAGCCCCGCAGACTTTGAAGCAAAATTTGGAGCCCCTCTGTCTCAGCTCTCCGAATTGGTCACGGCCAAATCCGTAACCATCGCAAAGCTTATGGAAATTGCGCCTGCTGGCACGGTGGATCCAACACCCAGCCTGTATAATACGACGATGTATGCCATGGCTGCCTTGCTGGTAATTGCATTTTTCGCAAACCTGTTCGTGAGTGCCGTGCGTGACCATCATCACGTCGAGATAACCCATAAAGCAGAAGCACCAGCAGAATAGGGAACAACCGAGGGGCCGGAGCGCAAGATATCACCTCGCTCCGGCCCCTTCTTATCCAAGCATCTCATCCCACCAGGAATTCGATCACACTATCCGGTCATCTACGAACTGGATGCAGCAATTGTTTCGCTTTTGCAACCAGCGCATCAAGGGAACAATTCAAATGCACGCTCGCCCCACCCAAGAAGATCAAAGCCAGTTTCAGAAGATCCCGATCACCTCACCCGCACCGCTTTCGACCGCCTGCTTTTAGCCAGCTTTCAGAGCACGGATGGTGCGCCTCATGAAATGCATGAACATCTCTCGTTCTTCCGGGGTAAAGTCTGCCAGAGCGATGTCATTGACGGAATTGGCATAAGCATAAGCATCATCACGCACACTTTGTGCCTTGTCTGTCAGACAGATGATTTTTGCGCGGCCGTCAGTAGGATGATCCTTGCGGATAATAAGCCCATCCCGTTCCATTCTGTTGAGCGTATTGGCCATTGTCGCTTGCTCGACATCAAGGGCCTCCACCAATTCCTTCTGAGTTTGGCCATCTTTTTGCCACAACGCCAAAAGAGCAGGAAACTGCCCAGGCACGATGCCCAACGGCTCGATACGTTTGCGCAATTCTTCAAAGAACAGACGCGCCATGTGATTGACGAGATAACCGGCGGAGGAATTGTGATCAAAGCTCATGTCTCACAGTAGAAACATAGCGCAAGGAATACAATGACCCGAACAAAAGCTTGCACAAGTCCTTCCCGGACTCTTCAAATCAGAGCCTGTAAGGCGCACCATCACCTCTCATTTCGATGTTGAACATTTTTCAATAGCTGACTATACAAAATAAATATAGTATGCTATATAAATCTACGACACACATCAAATGGATGCGAAAGCAAATCAATAAACATAGCTTGCTATTTAAATAGGAGAAGAGACAATGAAGCCCTTGATGACAGCCACCGCAGCTTTATGCCTTTCCGGCACAATGTCCTTTGCTTCATCGGCGAAGGACATCACGCTGATCAATGTTTTCGAAGTCCCACAAGGTCAATATGAGGCTGCCGTGGACATGTGGGTTCAGTCCCGCGATTTCCTTCAAACACAACCTGGCTATATCTCGACTGCCCTGCACAAATCCATCGGGTCGGACGCAAAATTCCAACTGATCAATATTGCCAAATGGGAAAGTGCCGAAGCCTTTCAGGCAGCATCAAAAGCCATGCGCGAAACATCCGGTATCAAGCCAGTAAAAGGCCTAAAATTCACACCCGGCCTTTATCAGGTCATCCTGACAGACTGATAAAGCGACTGCACCTCGAAAAGACCAGATCCCCTTAAGGTGTTCCGAGGCATTTGAGCCGCAGCAAAATGATAAGACATTCAATATTCAAGGACCAATTCCCATGAAAACGCGCATACATGCCATTGCCGGTGGCATAGGCTTTCTGATGATCCTGACATTCTGGACTTCTACCGTCTTTTCAGAACTGTTTGGTTCCTATGAGACCATCGCAAATGTCAAAGCCATGATCCTGCGAGGCATGATCATTCTGATCCCTGCAATGATCATCGTGGGTGGGTCTGGAATGGCCCTGGGGGGCAAGCGTACCGACATATTGGCCAGCACCAAAAAAAAGCGCATGCCAATCATCGCAGCCAATGGCTTGCTGATTCTGTTGCCCATGGCCTTCATTCTTGCTGACAAGGCAGCATCTGGTGCTTTTGATACCTGGTTTTACGGGCTACAGGCCATCGAACTACTCGCAGGTGGAACCAACCTGACCCTCATGGGCCTGAATATTCGCGACGGATTGCGCATGACTGGCAAGATTGGCAAAAACAACAAGGCCAAATTGATCAGCCGCGAGTTGATAAATAATGGCTCAATGGTGCTTCATTTTGCCAAACCAAAAGGTTTCCAACATGACGCGGGGCAATGGACGCGCCTAACCTTGATCAATCCATGCCATACAGATCGCGAGGGAACCGCCCGCAGCCTCACCATTGCCTCAGCTCCTCATGACACCGACCTGACATTCGCAACCCGACTTAGCACATCGGCCTTCAAACAAGCCCTTGCAGAGCTGCCCATTGGCGCAGAAGTGAAGGTGAGCGATCCACAAGGGATCATGACCTTGCCAAAGACGATTGATCGTCCCGTGGTCTTTCTGGCTGGCGGCATTGGCATCACCCCCTTCCTTGCCATGTCTCGCCACGCGACGCGCCACACACCCAACCAGAAGATCTCACTCTTCTATTCCAGTCGAACAGCCAAGGATGCGGTTTTCCTGGACGAATTAGCCCGGATGGATAAGACCAATTCCAATTTCAAATTGGTTGCGACAATAAGCGATGAAACCATGACAGACTGGCAGGGCGAAACAGGACGCATTGATGCAGAAATGCTCAACCATCATCTCGACGATATACATGCCCCAATCTATTATCTGGTCGGTTCACCAGCCATGGTCATGTCCATGCGCACACTGCTGGAAAAACAAGGCGTGGCAGAACAGGACATCCACACCGAGGAGTTCAGTGGTTATTAGGCCCAGAACCCATTAAAGCACTTCTCACAATCATTGAATCGTGAGTAGTGCTTTAACCCTTTGATCCAAAGCGAATTCTTATCCGAAAAGTGCTTCAACTTTTCGGGAACACGCTCTAATGAGCAGAATTAGACGCCAACTGTCATCAAACAAAACCGGCGCGGGGTAAAACTCGCGCCGATTTCATTGAACAGGTTGCCATCTTTCAAACTCTATGTTCAATCTCACACCCTGACTCTATCGACCGGATGGCCTTGGACATCAGAAAAACAATCTGCCGCTGCTCCTGCTGGCTCAAGCCCACCAATACCGAAGCATTTTGCTGCATTGCCTTCGTCAAGGCTGGTTCGCGCAAATTGCGACCATGCACTGTCAACCAGATATGCTGCATACGTCCATCGCTACTATCTCGACGCCGCATGACAAGACCATCACGTTCCATCCGCATCAACGTGTTCGCCATGGTCGCCTGCTCGATACCCACCTGCTCCACCAATTCCTTCTGGGACAAACCATCCCTCTCCCAAAGATGCACCATGATGGGAAAGACACCTGTCGACAAACCCAGAGGTTTGATTTCCTTTTGCAAGGCACTCACAAACAATCGTGCGAGATGATTTATGAGATAACCGGGAGAGGTATGTCGCGAAAATGGCATCAGATGCTCAATTCTTTTAAATAGCAGGCTATGTAAATATAAGCCACCTATTCCGCTTCTGCAATCAGCTCTTTTGTCTCAGTGCCATGTTGATAGCACCTGAATCACAAACAAAGGCGCCCCGAAGGATTATCTCACAATGCCACCTTTGTTTGGTAACGCTGGACAGAAAACCACACCAGAACACACCGAAAATGCCGGGAAACAAGAGGCACTAACCCCGGTCCTGATCGGATATGCTGTCCTGCATCCAGGTCCGGAACAATCTGGACGCTGTGGTCTCTTCCTTGGAGTTGAGGCAGGTATACCAATAACTTCCAAGAACCACCTCCTGATCAAAGGGCCTTCTCAACAAATCAGCCGCGACTTGCGCAGCAAACATGCGCACCGGCAACAAGGCGACCCCCAGCCCACTGGCAGCAAGATTGGCCATGGCAATTGAAGAATCCAGAACCGGTCCATCATTCTCGGGTGCAGTAAGCCCACATGATTTGAACCATCGTGACCATTCCTCCGCCATATAGGACCTGAACAAGACCTGCCCCATAAGATCGACAGGTCGTTCAAGACCCAGAGCCAGATCCGGAGCACAAAGAGGCGCGAAGGGTGTGGTCATAAGCTGGGTTGCTTCAAGTCCTGGCCAATGTCCGGAGCCAAATTTGATGGCAGCATCCAAGCCTTCTCGAGCAATATCGACCCGATTGTTATTGGTGAAGATCTTGACCTTGATGGAAGGGTGCTTTTCTTCAAAGTCGGATAAAAGGGGCAACAGCCAACCTGCAGCAAATGTGGTCACCACACCAATATTGAGCACCTCCACATACCGCCCATCCTGAAGCCGGTCCAGCAACCCGCCAATTCGATCCAAACTCGCCGTTAAATCAGGCAAAAGGGCTTCAGCCTCGGACGTAAGTGACAAACCAGTTCGAGAACGATGAAACAGGCGAACGCCCAGCAATTCTTCCAGACGCAAAATCTGATGGCTTACGGCCGCCTGTGTCACCCGCAGCTCAATCGCAGCACTGGTAAAACTGCCCTGCCGGGCGGCAGTCTCGAATGTACGCAAGGCGTTAAGAGGAATATCAGGACGATCCATAGCATTAGTTTTTCTAATAGAAAGTTCAAATATTAGTCGCTTGAAGCATCAATTGTAAGCCGTATTTTGAAAAAGGATGATAAATTCTCATATAACTACGGCTGGTAAAATGACAAAACGACTAACCACAAAAAATCTGTTCTGCACTATATTGGTAAGTTTGACCATGGGCCTCAGCTCTCAAGGCAGCGCCATCGCACAAGAGTTAAACAGGACAATTTCATCTTGGGAGAAGCATCTGAATGCACGCATCGGTGTATTGTTAAGCGAGATGGAATCCGATTGGTCCATCGCTCATCGTGCCGATGAGCGTTTTCCAATGTCGAGCACCTTCAAGAGCCTGTTATGTGGTGCTGTTCTGGCGCGTGTTGATGCCAACGAAGAGAACCTGTCAAACAAGATCACATTCACAAGAAAGGATCTGGTCAGTTATTCGCCGGTGACCAAGAAGCGTGTCAAAGACGGCATGAGTGTAAGCGAGCTTTGCGAAGCAACCATCACCATCAGTGACAACACCGCCGCCAATCTTTTGCTGAAGCGTATTGATGGGCCAAAAGGACTGACAAAATTCCTGCGTAAGATGGGGGACACGACCACACGTCTGGATCGCTGGGAAACAGAGCTGAACGAAGGAAAGCCAGGCGATGCCCGCGACACCACAACACCACGGGCCATTCTTGGCTCCCTGGAAAAACTGGCCTTTGGCAATGTGCTGAAACAAAAATCCTCGCGGCAACTGCGTCAATGGATGATTGACGACAAGGTGGCGGATGCTCTCATCCGTGCGCATCTTCCAAAAGGCTGGACAATCGGAGACAAGACTGGAGCAGGCGGTTACGGCACACGTGGCATCATTGCCTTCATTGAAAAACCGGACGGCAAACGTTATTTGGCCGCAATCTATATGACGGAAAACAAAGCAGATTTCCCAATGCGCAACAAGGTAATCTCGGACATTGGCCGCGCCATGATCACCGAGATCCAGGCTCGTTGACACAGCGGCTCCTGAAAGGCTGAACTATTTTTCAAGCAAGCACCGACCTGAACAAAAGGATGCAAAACCGGGAAGGCTCAAACCAGAGCCTTCCAATCCATACGCCACCTCCCCACAGCTTGCTCGCTCCCATATTGCCACACCCGCGCGAAGCAGTCACAGTGTCGACAATCAATTCGGTCAGGGAGAGAAAGCATGCGGCAGATTGATCTCGAAAAGATACGCAAGGATACACCCGGTGTTGGGACCTCGGCTCATCTGCTGGCCTGCGGCTCGGCACTGATGCCGCAATGTGTGGTCAATGCGATTGTCGAGCACACACAACTGGAAGCACAGATCGGTGGCTATGAGGCCCATGCAAAAGAGGTCGACAAGCTCGACCGGGTTTATCATTCCGTTGCCCGTCATCTGGGCGCTAAAACCACTGAAATCGCCCTGATGGAAAATGCCACCGTTGCCTGGTGTCATGCATTCTATGCCCTTCCCCTGAAACTCGGCTCTCGCATTCTGACATGCGAAGCGGAATATGCCGCCAATTATGTTGCCTTCCTGCAAAGAGCCAAGCGGGACAATCTGACCATCGACGTGATCCCGTCCGACGCAAGCGGCGCGCTGGATCTGGATGCCTTGCAGACTATGATGGATGAGGATGTCGGACTGATCGCCATCACCTGGATTCCGACCAATGGCGGCTTGGTCAACCCCGCTGCAGACGTTGGCAAGATCGCAAATGCCCACGGCGTACCCTATTTGCTGGATGCCTGTCAGGCCGCAGGGCAAAAACGCATTGATGTGGCCGAATTGGGTTGTGATTTTCTCTCTGCCACAGGGCGTAAATTCCTGCGCGGGCCAAGAGGCACTGGTTTTCTCTATGTCAAGGAAAGCTGGCTCAGCTCACTTGAACCAGCCATGATCGATCATTTCGGCGCTCCCTGGGTGGCGCGAGATCACTATGAACTACGCGAAGATGCCAGACGGTTCGAAACATGGGAGAATTCCTATGCCTTGCGCGCCGGCCTGGGTGTTGCCATGGATTATGCCGACCAGATCGGCATCGATCTGATCGAGAACCGTGTCACCCTGCTGGCTGATAAAGCCAGAACACTCCTTTCCGATCTGCCGACAGTCAATTTGAAGGATCTCGGCCAAGACAAATGCGGCATTGTCAGTTTTTCCATTGCCGACAAAGACCCACGCCAGATCGTCCAGCAAATGGCGAAATCAGGCTTCGCCATCGGCGCATCCCAGGCCTCCAGCACTCGCCTGGATTCCGAACGGCGAAACCTCCCCACCATGCTCCGCATCGCCCCGCATTATTACAATAGCGAAGACGAGATTGAACGAGCCGTGGCAAGGCTTGGCAAACTATTATAGACGGCTGGGCTTAGCGGCAGATCACACCGCGCGTGTTATGCCGCCATCAACCCGGATATTCTGACCCGTGATATAGCCGGCACCGTCGGACGCAAGGAATGCAACCGTGGCTGCAATCTCACCATAGGATTGCCCATAGCGCTCCATCGGAATGCGAGCTTTCCAGTCCGGATTTTCCGGCAGGCTGTCAATGAAGCCCGGCAGCACATTGTTCATTCGCACATTATCGGCCGCATATTTGTCGGAGAACAATTTCGTATAGGCTGCCAGACCGGCCCGCATGACCCCGGAGGTCGGGAAAACAGGGTCCGGCTCAAAGGCGGCAAAAGTGGAGATATTGATGATGGCACCGGATTTTTGCTCGATCATGATGGGAGCAACCAGCCGGGTCGTACGTACGGCATTGAGGAAATAAACCTCCATGCCTTCATGCCAGTCTTCATCGCTGATTTCGAGAATGGGCGCACGAGGCCCATGCCCGGCGGAATTGACCAGCACATCTACCCGGCCCCATTTTTCCATCGTGGCATCAACCAGCTTCTGTAAATCTTCATTGGATTTATTGGATCCGGTCATGCCAATGCCGCCCAACTCCCTGGCCAAGGCTTCTCCTTTACCAGATGACGACAGAATGGCCACATCAAAACCATCAGCCGCCAAACGCCGCGCAGAATCGGCCCCCATACCGCTACCACCTGCCGTGATGATTGCCACTTTCTTCTCAGCCATTTTTATCTCCATGAACTCTGTGATTGTCATCTCGCCATCAGCATGGAGCCAATTGAAACTTTTGACCAATCAGATATTCTGCGTTAATCCTGGAGAAATTCTACAGTCTGATCGGATAATTCCATGCGCTCCATGCCACCACTTAATTCTCTCAAGGCGTTTGAAGCCTCTGGTCGGCATCTGAATTTCAGATTGGCCGCAGAAGAGCTGAATGTAACCCATGGCGCCGTGGCACAGCATGTTCGATCATTGGAGAAAATATTGAACATGAAGCTCTTTCATCGCCATGCACGAGGGCTGTCCCTGACCGATGACGGGCGTCGTTATCTACCGCCAATCCGCCGTGCATTTGACATGATTGCCGAGGCAACAGAAACCCTCACACCCAAAGATGTGGTGGTTACCATCAGCACGACCCCATCCTTTGCCACCAGATGGCTGGTGCCCAGATTGGGTCAGTTCTCCGAAGATTATCCTGACATTCGCATGCGTCTGGATGCATCAAACACCCCTGCCAATTTCCAGACAGATGGTGTGGACATTGCCATTCGCCAAGGACAGTCACCTTTCGGCCCCGGCCTGGTTGCAGATAATCTATTCGACTCCGAGATAATAGCCGTGTGCCATCCCGATCTTGCCAAAGGAGAGAATGCCATCCACTCCCCCGAAGATCTGGCCCATCATGTCCTGCTCGAAGACGCCCACGGTCACTGGCCCATCTTTCTTCAAGCTGCCCTTGGCGATAAGCAGCTCCAGAACACCAAGACGACTAATTTTAGCCTCACATCTCTGGCCATCGATGCTGCCATTGCCCGGCAAGGTGTGGCGCTGACAAACCGGGCTCTGGTAATGGATGATCTGCGCGAAAACCGCCTCTGCCAACCTTTTGCCTTCTCCCAAAGCACCCATGCAGCTTTTTATGTTGTCGCTCCGCGAGAACCAAGAAACCCCACCCTTGTCACTTGCGTCCGAGACTGGCTGATCAAACAGGCTCAGGAGATGAACATCCAGTAGCTCGACAGCAACTATAACACAGTCCCCTTGCTTGCAGCATTGAACCCTACATTGAAACAATCCCGCAATGCTTGGGCTCCCAAGATCTATCAGGATTTGAGCATAACTCCCGATGCGCCAGGATTGCGTTATCCGTCAGACCTCATCGCAACGCGATATTTTGCAGGGGTCGTGCCGATATCAGCCTTGAACAGGCGCGTGAAATGACTTTGGCAGGAAAAGCCACAATTGGTAGCGATGGATGCGAGGCTATCACAGCCTGCCAGTTGCCGTTTGGCAGCCTCCAGTCTGCGCATCAGAACCCATTTATGTGGAGATGTGCCCCGCGAGGTACGAAACATGCGATGAAAATGAAACTCTGACAAATCCGTTTGAGCAGCCAGATCTGCCAGTCGAATGGAAGAAGCAAGATTTGCTTCAATCCATTCATCCACCTGCCTCAATTGACGGGTTGAAAGCCCACCTTTCAAGATAACGGGTTGATCGGGCAACTGATGGATCAGCTCTGCAATGGCACTATCTGCCAAAAGAACATTACTGGTCTTCGCGGCCTCAACCAATCGCACAAGTGGCCCCATCATGGTTGGGGCATCATCATACATGACCTCTGCCAGATCAAAATATCTGGCATCACGATCATGTATGCGAGAAAAGCTCGCACGCAACGGCTCATCCGGCAAAACGAGATGCAGAAACCGGAAAGGCGAAGTAATTTCCCAATCAGATATCTGTCCTTCGGGCAAGACACAAATGGCGCCCGGCCATCCACTCACACCGCCCGCATCCAGTCTCTTTGTACCTGTACCACCTCTCAAATAAAGGCTGAAGGTATGGCCGATCGGCTTATCATAGAGGATCCGGGCATCATCATTCTCCCATATGGTCACGGTGCGCCCGGCTCCAAGAGCCAGACGAGCCCGGGCATGGGCGTTGGGAGACTGATCCAGATAATCTGAGACGGTATAGCACATGCCCCCATTCTAACAGATCGCCAGCGAACAGCGAAAGCACTCAAACCGTCAGGACAAGAGAAAACAGCAAGATCATGCAAAACAGACATGGGTCGGAATGATAGGCCTCTGCGACGGAGGCTATCATGAGCAACGCATTTCTATTTTTTGTCACGGTCCTGATCTGGGGCACAAGCTGGATCGGCATCGCCTTGCAAATCGGACCTGTTCCCGTCAGTGTCTCGATTTTCTACCGCATCCTGCTGGCGGCATTATTGCTCCTGCTCTGGCTGGGCCTGACCAGACGCCTTGCACTGCCCCGCCAATGGCGCTTTGTGGCATTGCAGGGAATCTGCCTGTTCAGCATGAATTTCATGGCCTTCTATAATGCCGCCGCACTGATCCCGTCCGGGTTGCTCTCGGTCATTTTCTCGCTTGCCTCCATCTTCAATGCCATCAATGCCCGCATCTTTTTCGGTGAAAGGATCTCTATTCGAATATTCATTGCCGGACTCATCGGGGTCTGTGGTGTAGGGCTGTTATTCTGGGACAGCCTTGCTGTCTCCTTCAACCCGGATAGCCTGAAAGGCATTGGCTGGATGACCCTTGGCACTCTATTCTTCTCCTGGGGCAATATGGCATCACGCCAGAACACCGCCACAGGCACCCCGCCCATGATCGCCAATGCCTGGGGCATGGCCATTGGCGCCTGTATTCTCTGGACCTTGATCATGACCACGCAACAGCCTTTCATTCTGCCCACCGATTTCACCTATCTCGCGGCCCTGCTCTATCTGGCTATCTTCGCCTCGGTCATTGGTTTCACCACCTATCTGCTGCTTGTTGCGCGTATCGGCTCTGCACAGGCAGGATATGCCACGGTGATCTTCCCCGCCGTTGCCTTGGTCATATCCACCTTTTTTGAGGGCTATCAATGGACCGGTACAGCCATAGCAGGTGTTTTTCTGGTGTTGATGGGCAACATCGTGATGTTTGCAAAACCAAAGCTGACTGGTATGCGAGCATTGGCAAGACATTGAACAACAAGTGAGATGGAACAACACTGCTTATCGGAACGCAATCCAGGCCGCAGCACCTCCCAACGCTGTGGCTGTGATGCGGTTGAAAGTCCTCACGGCACGGCCGCTGGTCATCATTTGGCGAGCTTTGTTTGCCGCAATTACATAAATGGCAAAGACCACAGACAGAACCATAATCACAGCCAGACCAAGCGACAGCGTCAAGGCAATGGAAATATGATCCGCCTTCACTATGCTCGGCAGCAAGGCCAGATAGAATAGCATGGCTTTTGGATTGCCCATGGTGACAGCATATCCAGCCAGAACACGTCCTGGAATATTCCGCTGCTGCGGATGTGCCACACTGGCCGGTGCATCAGGCTCCGAGCGCCAGATCTTGAAGGCCAGATAACAAAGATAGGCGACACCACCCCATTTGATGGCGAGAAACACAATCGGAATTTTCTGGGCGATCACGGCAAGGCCGCTGAGGGACAGGATCAACCATGTCAGATCCCCGATGATCATGCCAACACAGAACCAGACGGCCCGTTTGGCACCGCGCGCCAGAACAGTGGCAACGATCGCTGCCAGACCCGGCCCCGGCGCAAAGGCAGCAACGGACAGCGCCCCGACAAAAATAAAAAAGTCCCAATCAAAAATCATTCTGCCAGCCTTGATAAAATCAACCGCAGTATCCTGCCATCAGACCCGCGATCAAACCAAATGATCCTTCCCCTGTCGAGCAAAAACCACGCTGCAACCATCTATCGTTCAAAGCTTATCTGAATTGGAGATTGAAACCATAATCAATCTTTGGCACCATCGGTCCATGAAATTTGCCATTCTCGCCGACATTCACGGTAATTCAGCAGCATTGGAAGCGGTACTCTCAGATATGGATGATCTGGGTATATCAGAAGCTGTCAATCTGGGCGATCATATGAGCGGACCTTTGGACGCCCATAAGACCGCCGAAATGCTGATCCCGCTCAACTTCCCCTCCATTCAGGGCAATCATGACAGATGGCTGGTCGAACAGAACCCGTCAGACATGAGCCCCTCGGACAAGGTGGCCTATGATCAGTTGAAACCGCACCATCTGGATTGGCTGCGCACACTGCCGGCAACCATGCTTGTCCATGATGAGGTCTTTCTGTGCCACGCAACACCACAGAATGATCTGGATTATTGGCTTGAGCACATCGATGACGATGGCTCCATCAGCTCCGCAAGCCTGCAAGAGATCGAGCAAAAGGCCGAAGGGATAGAGGCCAGCCTCATTCTATGCGGTCATACCCATAAACCACGCCTGATACGCCTGAGTGATGGGCGACTTGTTCTCAATCCCGGCAGTGTCGGCTCCCCAGGCTATGAGTCTGATTATCCGGTCTATCACGAAATGCAGACCGGCAATCCCAATGCCTCCTATGCCATAGCAGAAAAGTCCGGCACGGAATGGCTCATCACCTTCCGCTCGGTCCCGTACGACACAACACGCATGGTTGAAATGGCCAAAGAGAATGACCGGCCAGACTGGGCTCGCGCCGTAAAAACCGGCTGGGTCACGGAATAGCAGCCTATAGAACAACAGATATTCAGACCTCCTCCAATCAACTGTCTCGTGACCCTATGATGAGGAAAGCTGCACGGAGATTTTCAAAGAACAGTCTTTTCTCGCTATTGGTTTCTATTTGCTTTTCATCACCTATCATGCCCGTGCTGTGGCAATCAGATCAGCCAGTTTTTGGAGCTGCTGTCCAGCTTCATCAAAATTATCTGGATCCAGCCACACCTTAAAGCCTTGTTCAACCGCGCCCCAGTCTTTGTCCAGCAAGGAATACCAAGCTGTATCACGGCTACGTCCTTTATAAACCATCGCTTGCTCAAACAGGCCTTCATAAGAGAAACCGAACCGCTCCGCTGCTGCACGCGATGGCGCATTCAGGGCATCACATTTCCATTCGACACGGCGATAACCCAATTCTTCAATAGCTCGGCGCATCATCAGATAGATCGCCTCTGTGGCAACACGAGTGCGTTGAAGACGTGGGGCAAAGGTAATGCCACCAATTTCGATCACACCAAGCTCAGGCCGAATACGCATGAAGCTGGCGATACCCGACGCTTTACCTGTTTCCCGATCAAGAATGACAAAATAAGGCTGAGCATCAACCCCTTGCGCTGTCTTCATCCAGTCAGCAAGGCCTTCCTCTGTTTGGAATGGTTCGAGGGAGTTATAGGTCCAGATCTTGCCAGATACATCTTCACGATAGGCTTCGAACAGATCCTTGCAATGGATCTGCGGATCAATGGCAACCAACTGCGCATAACATCCCGTCATGGAGGAGTGGCCCGGATGCCCTGCACCTATCCAGTCTGGTAATGCAATGCCGACAGGCTGCCCATGCTGATTGATTGTGTATGTCATGAGAGAGACCTTTTTTAGAAAAAACAAGGCAAGCTTGTCACAATATTGGATTGGCATTAATATCCAAAAATAAGAAAAAAGAGCATACCAGAATGACCGAAACCACATGGCTTGGCTTTTCGATTGATCGCGCCTCGAAAATACCTGTCTTTGAGCAAATATGTCTGGCAATCAGGACACGGGCAAACTCAGGTGAGCTTGCAGAAGGAGCCAAGCTTCCGCCAACTCGTGAATTTGCGACGGAGTTGGGTGTATCACGGTCCACGATTGTGACCGCGTATGAGCAGCTGGTCGCAGAGGGATATCTGCGTAGCCGGGCACGATCAGGCTATCACATATGGACCAGCGGCAATGTGGAATTGGCATCGCACATCGAACCCCCAGCCACAATTGCAGAAGCAGACAAGCCCCACTCACCCATTCCCTTTGAAGCAGGACAACCAGACATGCGCCTGTTCCCCTATCGGCAATGGGCCAAGACACTGGCAAGATCATGCCGCACCAACCCGCAAGCCATGTTCGAGGAAGGCCCGGTCTTTGGAAATTTCAACCTGCGTAAAGCTGTTGCAAATCATGTGTCGGAATGGCGCGGCATACAAGCTTCTCCGCACCAGATCATCATAACAGCAGGCGCGACAGATGCAGTGGAGTTATGTCTACGCACTCTTCTGAACAGAGGCGACAAAATTGGTCTGGAAGACCCGGGCTACCCGAGGGTCCGGCAATTCGCAAAAGTCCAGGATCTTACTCTCACCTATCTGGATATCGATGAACACGGAACAAGAATACCAGATGAACTTATCAATCCCCGGCTTGTTTTTGTCACCCCATCCCATCAATATCCATTGGGTGGAGCCATGTCACCGAACCGGCGGCTCGAATTCATTCAATGGGCGAACAAGCAAAAGGCCTGGATTCTGGAGGATGATTTTGACAGCGAGTTCCGCTATGCAGGGCGGCCAATCCCGGCACTGGCAGGCTTCGACCAGCTGAATCATACTCTTTATGCCGGCAGCTTTGCCAAACTCTTCTCACGTTCCCTACGGCTGGGATATCTGATTATACCGGAAAACCTGCTGGATCGCTTTCATGCCTCCTTTCGATCTTTCGGTGCCAGAGCCAGCCTGCTACCTCAGCAAGCTTTGGCAGATTTCATGACGTCGGGAGAATTCTATCGTCATCTAAGACGCATGCGCCGTATCTATGCCGAACGACGTGCTTTTCTGCTTGCTCAACTGCGAAAAGATTTTTCAGATATCGGTTCATTCATAGATCATCAAGCAGGCACGCTGATCGTCTTGCACCTGAATGATCATTATCATGACAGCAACATCTCCCGCCAAATGCAACAGAGGGGGTTTCGCCTGCAAACATTGTCATCCTTCTCGTCCGATAGATCCAATCACAACGGACTGATCCTTGGCTTCTGCGCCTATACCCGGGAAGAAATGAAACCCGCTCTGACAGCCCTCAGATCCTGCTTCAGCTAACAATCTTTTGTAAAAACGAAAACCCTATACCGCCACCAGCCCCAAGAACCGCTCCACATCGATATTGCCACCTGTCACCACGGTTGCGATCATCTTGTCCTTGATATCGATACGGCCAGAAAGGACAGCCGCAATACCGACCGCAGCACCGGGTTCGGTGATGATCTTGTAATGCTCGAAAGCAAAGCGCATGGCGGCACGGACTTCATCATCGCTGACAACCAGCCCGCCAGATAACAGATCCAGATTGATTGGGAAGGTCACCGCATTGGGCATTGGGGTCATGATAGCATCACAGATGGTGCGCCGACCTTTGGGATTGGCAAGGCGCACTCCAGCTCCGAGCGAGCGTCTTGTATCATCAAACAATTCCGGCTCCACCGCATAAACATCGCTGTCAGGTGACAAAGCTTTGGCAACGATAGCAGTAGAGGCCGCAAGACCTCCGCCTCCGCACGGAGTGAGAATGGCGTCAAGCTGCACACCCCGTTCCTTTACCTGCTCGAAAAGCTCAAGCGCTACAGTTCCAGACCCCGCCAACACCTGCGGATGGGCACTGGGCGGCACATGAAGACGACCGGTCTGCTGCTCGAGATGCGCCACCACTTCATCATAATGGTCGCGATCACGATTATACGTGACAATCTCTGCCCCCAAATCCCTCACCGCCTGCATTTTGGCACATGGTGCATCCTCCGGCATCACAATCAGTGCATGACTGCCAAGGAGTTTTGCCGCACGTGCCACACCCAGTGCATGATTACCAGACGAATAGCTGATCACACCACGCTTACGCTCCTCTACCGACATATTATAAATGCGCCAATAGGCCCCACGAATTTTGAAGGCACCGGTCTGCTGCAAACACTCTGCCTTGACCAGAAGGCGTCCGCCGAGCCGCTCATTCAGAATTTTATTTTCAAGAAGCGGTGTATGAGTGACCAAAGATCGCAGAATACCATTGGCTTTTTGCACATCGGCCAGATCAATCACATGCGGGCTTGGAGCAACTGGGTTTGTCATGATTTTGTAACAATTTCTCAAGGCAATTCATGCGGTCAAGGATCTATGATCCTTGCCATACCAAGACGACAGGAACATGACAACAACACCCTTCGTTCACGTCTTTTGATCATCCTCCCAGCTTACACACAACACTCCTGATTAACGCCTGATTTCAGCCATTTTCACTCTATCCAACACCATCCAAAACCGTCACAGAACTGTAAAAAAAGCGGGCTAAGGACGGTGAGCAATGGAAAGGTCAGGCAGTTATGACAGCAATCAATGTGAGCAGCGTTTCCAAGTCTTTTGAAGCTGGAAAATCAGTATTGGAAGATGTCTCATTCAAAATTGAGGCGGGAGAAATGGTTGCCCTGATCGGTGCATCCGGCTCGGGGAAATCGACGCTCATCCGCATGATTTCCGGGTTGGAAACCATCGACAAGGGCGAGGACAGCACCATCGCCCTGTTCGGTCAGGACGTACAGCGCAATGGTCGCCGTTTGCCAGCCGCCCGTGCCCTGCGCCGTGAGATCGGCGTGATCTTTCAGCAATTCAATCTCGTGGGTCGTTTGAGCCTTCTGAACAATGTGCTGGTTGGCCGTTTGGGCCATATCCCGAAATGGCGTGGCAATCTTGGCCTGTTCGGCACGGCAGAAAAGATTGGCGCCCTGCGCGCTCTGGAGCGCGTCGGTATGGTCGACTTTGCCCATCGCCGTGCATCACGTCTGTCTGGCGGCCAGCAGCAACGAGGTGCCATAGCACGCGTCCTGACACAGCAGGCCCGCCTCATTCTGGCTGATGAGCCAATTGCTTCTCTCGATCCGAAATCAGCTGACACCGTGATGGAAACCCTCTCCATCATCAATCGTGAAGACAAGGCCACGGTCATCGTGTCCCTGCATCAGATCGACCATGCCTTCCGCCATTGCAAGCGCATCATCGCATTGCGTCAGGGCAAGCTGGTCTATGACGGCCCCACCCATGGCATCGATAAGGGTGACCTTGCCGCTCTCTATGACAATGATGCCGACACAGATTTCGTCCCTTCAAACAAGAAACCAAGGGACCTCAGTTCGTTCGGCAAGAAACCTGTCGAACCGAAGAAAGCCGCTCTTGCGGTCGAGTAGTAAAGAACCTGCATCAAAAACACGAATCCAATTGGAATTTGGGAGTCTCAAATGTTCAAGAAACTGGTTATGGCAGGCGCGTTTGCTCTGTCTGGTGCTGCAGCTCACGCTGACGAAGCTGCAATGCCAAAGGTCATCAATTTCGGTATCATCTCCACCGAAAGCGCGACCATTCTGGAAGAAAACTTCAAGCCATTCCTCACCGACATGTCCAAGTCTTTGGGTGTCGAGGTCAAGCCTTTCTTCGCGTCCGATTATGCCGGCGTGATTGCCGGCATGGGTGCCAAGCAGGTCGATGTTGCATGGTTCGGCAACAAATCTGCCATCCAGGCTGTCGATAAAGCCGGTGGCGAAGTCTTCGCCCAGACCATCGGCTCCAATGGCGAGCGCGGTTATTATTCCCTGCTCATCACCCAGGCTGACAGCGATCTGAACTCGCTGGACGATGTTCTGAAATGCGAAAACGGCAAGAGCTTCGGCAATGGTGATCCAAACTCCACTTCCGGCTTTGCTATCCCTGGCTATTATGTCTGGGCGCTGAACAACAAGACACCTGAAGAGTGCTTCTCCAAGGTGACCGCGTCCAACCATGAAGGCAACGCCCTGGCTGTTGCTGCCGGCCAGGTTGATGTTGCAACCAACAACACCGAGTCTCTCTATGCGCGCCTTGCCAAGAGCAACCCGAAGGCTGCTGCCAAGATCAAGGAAATCTGGCGCTCTCCTCTGATCCCGTCCGACCCAATGGTGTGGCGTGGTGATCTGTCTGATGAAGTCAAAGCCAAGATCTATTACTTCTTCATGCAATATGGCCGCTTCGGTGATACCGAGAAAGTGAAAGCCGAGCGCGCAGTACTGGCTAGCCTTTCCGATGGTTGGGGCCCATTCCTTGCCTCTTCCAACGCTCAGTTGCTTGACGTTCGCCAGATCGAGGCTTTCAAAGCCAAGCTGAAAGCGGAACGCGCCAAGGATACGGACGCTATCAAAGCCGCTGACGCTCTGCTGGCTGACCTGGCCGAGCAAGCAAAGATTGTCGGCAAAGCTGGCTACTAAGCTTATCGATTTTGGGCGGGCCTCAGTTTGAGGTCCGCCTGAACGCACTATCTCACCCCAATCTATCCGAGGCTCCACTGAGCCGGACTTCGGGGTCCTTTTCCATCCGGCGGGCATCAATCGCCCGATGGATGATGACCTCGGACTTAATTCCTCAAGGGACAGGCAAATGGCCACCGATACAGCAAACGGCTTTCAGACAGCCACCCCAAGCGATGCAATCCTTGCCCAGATGCAGCCTCGCTGGAAAGCCCGCTTTCAACTCTGGTCGATCATCGGTGTCGTTGTGTTGCTTCTGGCCGTCTCCTATTACCCGGCCGAGGTCAATAACTGGCCACGGCTCTTCACAGGCAATGACTTCCTCTATGACATGATCGGCCAGTTCCTGCGTCCCAATTTCTCCTCCATCGAGCTGTATTTGCGCAAGATGCTCGAAACGGTGCAGATCGCTCTTTGGGGCACGGTCCTGTCAATTATCTTTGGAGCACCACTGGCCCTTCTGGCATCCAGCAACATCGCCCCTGCCTGGCTGGTCTTTGCCACCCGCCGCCTGATGGATGCCAGCCGCGCCATCAATGATCTGGTCTTTGCTGTGTTGTTCGTTGCTGTTGTGGGTCTCGGTCCCCTGCCCGGCGTGATGGCCATTTTCGTCCATAACCTTGGTATCATTTCCAAACTGTTTTCCGAGGCGGTCGAGTCCATTGATCCTCGCCCGGTAGAAGGCATCCACAGCACTGGTGCCACCCGCATCCAGGAAATCATCTATGGCGTCATCCCGCAGGTGATCCCGCTCTGGTCCAGCTTCTCGCTCTATCGCTTCGAGACAAATGTGCGCTCTGCCACCGTGCTAGGCATCGTCGGCGCCGGCGGCATCGGCTTCACCTTCAATGAGGCTTTCAAAGGCTTCCGTTTCGAAGAAGCCAGCGCCATCATCATCGTCATGGTGGTCACCGTTACCATCATCGACATGATCTCCAGCCGCCTGCGCAAAATGCTGATTTAGTTTTCAGCAGACAAAGAGCAAGCCTTGACTTCATTGGCCCAGGGCGGGTTGGCTCCCGCCCGTGTCACGGTGATGGCAGCAACTTGTGCCCCATAGGAAAGAGCTTGCTCCAGATCCTCTTCTGATATCGTCAGCAATTGGTCTTTGGAGAGTAACTTCAGCTGGGAAAGTTTGGCCAAAAATCCAGCATTGAATGTATCACCAGCACCCACGGTGTCGATCACATCAACCCTTGGCACTGGAACACTCACTTCATAGCCATTGTTGTGAAAGCCGGTTGCACCAGCACTGCCACAGGTCAAAATCACGATCTTCGGCCCGTCCTTCAATAGAGATCGAGCTTTCTCGTTGGAGCTATCTTCTCCACTGATCAGCCAGTCCAGATCTTCATCTGAAACTTTGACAATGTCAGACTGAGATATCATCCGAGCAAGACGAGCACGATAAGCCTGCTCATTCTGAATGAAATCTGCACGGATATTGGGATCAAGCATCACCACACGCTTGTCATGCTCTTGCGCGCAAAGCGCGGCATAGGCGGTGGCACCAGGTTCACCCGCAAGACTGATCCCACCAAAATAGAGTGCACTGACCGCGTCCGGGACAGGAGGAAAATCACCCGGATCCAACGATCTACCAGCTGAATTTTCATCATAAAAAGAATAATTTGCCTGACCGTCAATCAGATGGACGAAGGCTAGCGTTGTGGGACGATCCGAGAGACAAAGCAGCGATATATCGACATTGCTCTTTTGCAATTCGGCGCGTATTTGCTGACCAAACAGATCAGATGAAACGCCAGACAAAAACCCGGCATTCACTCCAAGTCGTCCCAATCCGATTGCAGTATTGAAAAGGGCCCCACCGGCATGAGGAACAAACCCGATGGTACCATTTTCAGTTGGCGCTGATATCATATCGATAAGCGCCTCGCCGCAACACAAAAGCATGATCTTCAACCTATTTGCGCTTACCCGTTGCTTTGTCAAATGCGTGAGCTTTTGCAGGATCCGCCGTGAAGCCAATCATGTCACCACGTGCTTGTTCCGGCGGTTGCTCCATTTTGGTGATGAACTCGGTTCCATCCTCAGCCAGCAGATGAACAAGAACATGCTCACCCAAATGTTCGATCAGCTCCAGTTTGCCGTTCAATACCGCATCCTGACCATTTGCGACTTTCAGATGTTCGGGTCGAATGCCGACGATTGAGCCATCATCGACATCCTTGCCAAGAACCGCAGCGGCGGTATCGCTCAGGGCTGAACTCTCAAAGAAGTTCATGGCAGGACTGCCAATGAAACTCGCAACAAAGAGATTTTCGGGATTCTCATATAGCTCCACCGGAGCCCCGACTTGTTCGATCCGACCATCCCGCAAGACAACGATCTTGTCTGCCAACGTCATCGCTTCCACCTGATCATGGGTGACATAGACCATGGTTGATCCAAGTCGCTCATGCAGACGGGCAATTTCCAATCGGGTCTGGCCGCGCAGAGCAGCATCAAGATTGGAAAGCGGCTCATCAAACAGGAATACTTGTGGTTCTCGAACAATTGCCCGCCCAATCGCAACGCGCTGACGTTGCCCGCCAGACAGTGCTTTGGGTGTCCGATCCAGGTAATCTTCAATATGAAGGATTTTCGCCGCTTCGCGAACGCGCTTGTCAATCTCATCCTTGGGCATTTTGATCTGCTTCAGCCCAAAAGCCATATTGTTGTAGACACTCATATGCGGATAAAGCGCATAGGTCTGAAAGACCATGGCAACGCCACGCTTTGACGGCGCCACCTCATTGACGACGCGGTCTCCAATTGAAATCTCACCGCTGGAAATTTCCTCCAGTCCAGCAATCATCCGCAAAAGCGTGGACTTGCCGCAGCCGGAAGGGCCGACGAAAACCACGAATTCGCCGTCTTCGATATCGAGGTCGACACCATGCATGACCTGCGTTGCGCCATAGGACTTGGTAACTTGTTTGATGGTCAGGTCGGCCATGTAGTTTCTACCTTCTCAATTGCGGAAATAAGCTCGGTCACGAATTTCGGATGATCATCGGGCAATTGCGCCCAAAGCAGTTTGGTGCGTGCAAACGCTTCTTCTTGCCCTTTGGCGAGCAACGGTTTCAACTTGTCCCAATTGGGTTCGTGATATGGGACAGGCATCTGCCCCATCAAAAATCTGCGCGCATAGACATACCAACTGGCAATGCAGAGAATTGTATTTTCGGGCAAGATATTCTGGCGCAGACAGGACTCCAGCGTCGGGCGAATGAAGACCGGCATTTTGGAAAAGCCATCCATGCAGATCCGTTCCAGCTGGTCTGCTATCGCCTCATTGGAAAAGCGCTCGGCGATTTGTGCCAGATAGACCTTCTTGTCAAAAGGAAGCTCCATATCGAGCCCCGGTGAGACTTCCGCTTCCTCAAAGGCATCGAATATTTCGCGCAAGGTTGGATCACGGAAAGCCTCATCATATGTCTTATACCCTGCCAGAGCCCCCAGATAGCAAAGCGCCGTATGCCCGCCATTGAGAATGCGGATCTTGGCCTCTTCATAAGGGTCAACATCACAAACCACTTCAACTCCGCAACGCGTAAGATCGGGCATGGGCGCTTTGAACTTGTCCTCCAAAACCCATTGAGCAAAACTCTCACCTTGAACCGGACTGAGAGACTGGTTCGGAAACAAACCCGAAACCTCGCTCTGCAATGCCTCGCTCGTTCGCGGTGTGATACGGTCAACCATGGAGCACGGAAAGCTGACATGCCCAGACACCCATATGTGCATGTCTTCTTCGCCTACATGCTGCAGATAGGTAAGGAAATTCTTCTCCAGCATGTGGCCATTGGAGCGAATGTTGTCGCAGCAAAGAATATTGACAGGAGATCCATGCGCCTGCATCCGGTGCTTCAAAGCCCGCCTCAAATAGGCATAAACAGACTTGCATTGATCTCCAGAAATTTCTGCTGCAATAACGGGATCATCGATATTGAGAGACCAGTCGTCACGCAGATAATAGCCGCTTTCCGTCACCGTGATGGTAACACAGTGAACACTCTCCAGACTGATGAGTTCCTCTGCTGATTGCGGCGAACTGGACCAATCTTCGAAATGAATATGAGAGCGAACAAGGCGCAATTTGCTCTCCCCATCGGGAGACGTTGTCTTCAGCAGATATCCCTGCCGCGCATCTTGAACCAAATGAAAAGCATGGGCTTCTGAAGCACGTAGATTGACCGCCGCAATACCCCAACCCAGATCCCCGCTCACCTGCATATAATCATCAATATACATGGCCTGATGGGTGCGATGAAAGGCACCATAACCAATATGAACGACGCCAATTTCGCATGCAGATCGATCATAACTCGTGGCAGACAGCTCCAGATGGTATTTTTGAATATCATTCAAGGTCATTCAGGCTCCCCCTGTTTGGGAGCCAACTCACGCATAGCTGTCTCACGAAATTCCTTCGGCGTCATTCCTTTCATCTTCAGGAAATGACGATTGAAATTTGCCAGATTTTGAAAGCCGACCGCAAAACAGATTGTCGAGATCTGATCGTCGGTTGAATAGAGCATGGAACATGCCTGGCTGATCCTGACCCGATTGACGAATTCAACGAACTTGTTGCCCGTGATGCGTTGAAAATTCTTTGAAAATGCAGGCGGGCTCATACCAGCCATATTCGCTGCTATCTCAACAGAAAGCTCTTCCGCATAATGCTCTGTGATGTGATCAACAACATCCGCTATTCTTGCCTGTTTCGAATTGCCTTCCGACTGGATCATCCCTGTCACGGAAAGTGGCTTTTTCTCTGCATGCTCATTCACGCGCACAAGAAAACGCAAGAAGGCGACGATGCGTTCAGCTCCACGCGTATTGCGGATCCTCTCCAGATGCCCCCGGGCAAATGTGGGATTGAAGTCCGTGAACTCGATGCCCGATTTGGCCAGTTCGAACATCGCATCCATTTCGCGAAATTCAGGAAATGCCGTAGCCAGCTGGTCGATGCTTTCCTGACTGAACTGCACCAGCATATCGCGGATTTCTACCGGATCCGGGTTGGCAACTTCATCGGTTATCCAGTTATGTGGAAGATTGGGACCGGTCATGAAGAGGGAACCGGGTTTGAACTCTCCGATATAGTCGCCGACAAATGCTTTGCCCCGCGTTTCGACAATCAGATGCAATTCATATTCGGCATGACTGTGCCAGCGACACAAATCGGTCGGCCATCCGTGCTCCAAATACCGGATGGTTTCCGTCGCCCGGTCAACATATTCAAATTCTGGCTGAATGATGGACATGACTACCTCAACACACTGCCGCCATCGACACTCAAGGTTTGAGCGGTGACATATTGAGACTGATCGCTAGCCAAAAACACAGCAACACGGGCAATTTCAAACGGTCGCCCCATATAGCCAAGTGGCACGGCTTCGCCGACCTCGCGCTTTTTCTGCCCGATTTCCTTGCCTTCAAATTCGGCAAACAGGGCGTCTACTTCTTTCCACATCGGCGTATCAACGACGCCGGGAGATATGGCATTGACGCGAATTTTATAAGGTGCCAGTGCCAATGCAGCAGATTGCGTATAGCTGATAATCGCAGCTTTGGTTGCGCAATAATGTGCCACCAAAGCCTCACCACGATGACCCGCCTGACTTGCCAGATTAATGATGGATCCAGCTTGTTCGCACGCAACCATCGACTGAGCAGCAGACTGCATCAAGGCATAAGCAGCGCGAACATTGAGACCGAACAGGCGATCATACTGACTGAGATCAGCGTCCAAAACAGAGCCCATATCGAACAGGGCTGCATTATTGAAGAACACATCAGGTTTTGCATCACTGATCCATTGCTGACATTGCGCCAGTCCGTCATCGCTCAGAAGATCAAACGCTTGATGCTCACTCTCACAATCGCCGGCGAAGGTTTCGCCGAGATCAGTGGTCAAAACCTTCGCACCGAGTGCTGCAAAATGCTCGGCCGTCGCTGTACCGATGCCACCATTTGCACCGGTCACAATGCAGGTTTTTCCGGTAAGGCTCGTTGGTGCGGGATCTAAACTCATTTCACCGCTCCGAATGTCAGGCCCTTGACGAGCTGTTTCTGGCAGAACCATCCAAGCACGACAATCGGACCAACCGCTGCGGTTGAAACCGCAGACAGACGCCCAAAGAACAAACCTTCCGGTGCGCGATTGCCCTCAATCAACGTGGATAGCGTCGCGGCCTCGGTCGTTGTCAGACGAACGGTCCAATAGGCCTCGTTCCAGCAGAAAATGAAGCAAAGAAGCGCAGTTGATGCGACACCACCCCATGCAAGTGGAATGAGGATGTCCTTGATTTCCCCCCAGGTGCTGAGGCCATCCATCTTGCCCGCCTCGATAATTTCCTTCGGAATTTCCTTGAAGTAGGTGAACAGCATCCAGATCACGATCGGCAGATTGATCAGACAGAGAACCACGATGACCAGAAAATGCGTATCGTAAATCTCCAGGAAATTCTTCGTCAGAAATGTCATCGGATACAGGACAGCCGCTGCTGGCAGCATCTTGGTAGACAGCATCCAGACAAGAATATCCTTGGTATGGCGGCTTGGATTGAACGCCATGGCATAAGCTGCAGGCACACCCACCGCCAATGCAAAAATAGTGGCAAAAATAGACGTGATGACCGAATTGGTCGCAAAGCGCCAATAATCGTAATTCTCCGTCATGTTCAGATAATTCTCCAGCGTTGGCTGGAACACGAACAGGAATTCCGGCTTCACTGCATCTGCATCCGTCTTGAAGCTGGTAAAGACCATCCAGAAAATTGGAAAGAAGAAAATGATCGCGATCGCCCAGGCCAGCACCGGCCAGAAGATCGCTCCAAATTTGGATTTTTGCGCAACGATTGCCATGACCGACCTCCTCAATCCATTAAGCTTTTGCCGACCATGCGCAGCAGGAAGATAGCCACGATGTTCGCAAGAATGACCGCAAAGATGCCAGTGGCACTGGCGGCACCGATATTATTGGAGGCAAACTCTCCGATGAGATAAGGCAAGTTCTTGTTGCCATTGCCACGGCTGACAATCTCAATCTCGGCATAAAGCGAGAGATGAAAGATCGCCTGGATCATCACCACGATGGCAATCGGCCGTGCCAGATGCGGAATGGTCAGATTGACAAATTGTGACCAGGCATTTGCACCGTCCAATATGGCAGCTTCCTTTTGCTGCTGATCTTCCGATTGCAGGGATGTAATGAAAATAAGCACTGCAAACGGTGTCCATTGCCATGTCACCATGATGATAACCGCATAGATGGAGGTTTGGGTGGCCCGGAATGAGATCGGTTCGATTTCAGGCCAAAGTGAGAAAAAGCCGCCAAGTATCGGAAAATCTTTCAGACCGGCAATAATGGCATTGATGCCTCCGACTGCCTGGCCGTTCAACCCGAGAACAGGATCAAGGATCATATTGATCCAGAGGACTGCATTCACCGCTGGCATGACGAAAAATGGTGATATCAGCAGCACCCGAACAATGCCCCGCCCCGGAAAGGTCCGATTGATCAGCACAGCAATGGCAAGTCCCAGAACAACAGTGAGCAGGATGATACTGATCACCATGAACAAACTGTTTTGAACGGCAAACCAAAAGTCCTTGGCTGAAAAAAGAACATATTCGTAATTGCCAAATCCGCGCCAGTTGGCAATGTCCGGCGCCGTCCATTCGGGTCTGCGCAGATTGTTCAACACATAGCGGATAAAGGAGAAAAAGAGGGTCATCCCAAGCGGGACGAGCATCCAGATCAACAATAACATCACCGCTGGTGTTTGAAGTAAGCGAGGGAGCGTTCTCTTCGACATTTTCTTAAATCTCTGCTTCACAAACCACCGACAAGCCAAGTCCCGAACCAGTGCCAAGACAGCTCACAAGCAAGGCTCGGCAAGTGCCGAGCCCCACCTTTGGGAGGTTTATTCGTAGTAGCCCGCTTCTTTCATGATGGCATCAGCCGCAGCCTGCGAGGCCTTCAGGGCTTCGTCCACCGACTTTGCGCCAGAGAGAGCTGCCGCCATTTCCTGAGCGACTGCGCTACCCACTTGTGGGAATTCAGGGATTGCTGCGAACTGAACTCCGACATATGGCTTCACATCCGTTGCCTGAGGTGCAGCAGACTCGATTGCTGCCATTTCTGCCGATGCAAATTTTGCAACTTTCTGGAATTCCGGAGAAGCATAGGTCGATGCACGGGTCCCGGTTGGAACCTTGCCCCAACCAAATTCAGGATGCGCGGCTACCGCTTTGATATAGTTCTTGGACGTTGCCCACTCGATGAACTTCTTGGATTCTTCGGCATTAGGAGATCCGGCAGGAACCGCCATCGCCCAAGCCCAAAGCCAGTTTGCACCAACCGGGTTGCCAGCATTCGGTGATTGCGCATAAGCCACACCGTCAACCTTCAGGAAGGAAGCAGCGATAGTCGCATCAATCCACATGCCACACTTGCCCTCATTATAGAGCGCCAGGATTTCGTTGAAGGAGTTACCCTCGGACCCTGGAGGACCATAAGTACCGAGCAGATCCACATAGAAGTTGATGGCTTTTTTCCATGCATCGGAATCGATGGTCGGGCGGAAATCCTTATCGAACCAGGCTCCACCAAAAGAGTTCACCATGGTCGTGATGAACGCCATGTTATCGCCCCAACCGGGCTTGCCGCGCAGACAGGCACCATAGATCCCCTTATCCGGATTATGGATAGCCATGGCAACTTTCTTGATATTCTCCCAGCTGTCATTGTCGGCAATGGAAACACCAGCAGCATCCGTTAGATCCTTGCGATACATCACCATGGATGACTCGCCATAGAATGGGGCGGCATAGAGCGTTCCCTCATGGGACAAACCGTTCCGGATAGCAGGCAACATATCATCAATGTCGTAGCTGGAGCTGAACTTCAAAGGCTCAATCCAACCTGCCTTGCCCCAGATTGGCGCTTCCTGCATGCCGATATTGATGATGTCATATTCGCCACCACCAGTCGCTGTATCAGATGTGACCTGCTCACGCAGAACACCTTCTTCAAGCGAGACCCACTTCAGCTTCACACCAGTCTCTTTGGTATAGGCTTCGGCAACCTTCTGCATGTTGATCATGTGACCGTTATTCACGATCGCAATTGTCAGCTCGGTAGCGGATGCGGCGAAAGATGTGAGCGCTGTAGATGCAGCGAATGCGGCCCCCAGCGCCACTTTGTGTAATGAAGTCATTCTTTCCTCCCAAGAATAAACGCGTCATGTGCGTCCACTTATGTTCGATCCTGAATGCCCAACTAGTCTAATACTTTTTCATATGATAAATGTACTTTTTTGATGTATTTAAACGATCATGGATAATTTTTACGTCAATTTTGTATAGGAAAAATATTATCTACTACAATTTAGAAGGACATTGACCCCAATATTTCACATCAATCACAACTTGAAATCATGCCCATTAAATCAATTTAATCTGACCCAATATTTCCAGTAGAATAATCGCCGACAAGTTTCCTTGGGATTACTCCATCTATTCAACAAACGTACTTGAGAAAAGCCTTCAAACAAAAAAGGCCAAGCCATTTCTGGCTTGGCCCTGATCGGATATCGGCTCTATGGAACATCAGGAAAATCTGCAATCCCCTCACACAAAGGCCGGGGAATAGCCTACTTCTCCGGCCGGTTGCTCGCACTCATCTGGGGTGAGCGAGAGGGCAAGAAGATACTCGCCTGGTATACCGGGATAAGTCAGGCCATGGTCGGCGGAAAAACCGAAGCGGGTGTAATAGTCTGGCTCACCAATCAGAACGACGCCTTTTGTGCCGCGCTTTAAAGCCGCTTCCAGCCCGGCTTTAATCAGGGCCGAGCCAACGCCTTTGCCTTGCAGGTCCGGGTTGACAGAGACCGGCCCCAGCCCCAACCAATCAGATGCCTTGCCATCAAAGGTGACTGGCGAGAAGGCGATGTGACCAGCAACTTCATCGTTGATAGTGGCGACAAAAGACAGTGTAAGATCCCCTCGCTCTTTCAGTCCTTTATAGATCAGATGCTCGGTCGGCTTGGCACCGGGTGCATGATGAGGATGGTTTAAAAAAGCCGCATAGGTCAGCGCCATGATCGCCTCATGGTCAGCATCAATTTCGGCTCGAATGATCATTTGGCTTCACCTTTTTTCTTGAGGATGAACATCACATAGCCATACTCATTACCGTGATTGCGGCGAATAGCAATCTCGGTTTCAATGTCTCGCAATGCCTGCGAACCAAACATATCTGGCGCCAATTGTTTGATCCGCTCTTCAAGTGGTGTGTAATAGGACCACCAGGCATCATCACCAAATTCAAAGCTATCAAGCAGGTCATAACCCGCTTCCTCAATCTGCTTGCTACGCTCCGCCTTCGAACTCATATCCGGATATTCTGCTTTCCAGAAGTCCACCGATTTCATATCGCTTTCGGGTATCAATCGAACCAGATCGCTGACGACCATCACACCATCATCCAAAAGCAGCCTGCGCCATTGGCGAAGAGCCTGATCAAAACCCATGATATAGGCGCAGCCTTCAGCCCAGATAACATCGAAACTGGCATCCGGGAATGGCAACTCTGTCATGCTGGCAGACTGCACAGTGACTTGCGCCGCAAGGCCCTGTTGCTTCACCCGTTCACGCAACACATCCAGCGAGGCATCGTCATTGTCTGTCGCCACGATCTGGCAAGCGAGATGAGAGGCCAGTTCAAGAGTGGAGATACCTTTTCCGCAGCCAATCTCCAATAGTGAACCGGGCTTGAAGGGCAAATGTGCAAGCGCTTTTCGGACCTCATGACTACCGCCCGGCCCCAACCGGGAGATCCCATCAAACAACCGACTGAAATCGGCCATATAGTGTTCATGCTGATTCATATCTTTGGACAACCATTTCAGCCGCAAGGCCTCTTTCTCGGTAAAGCCCTGTTTCAAAAGCCATTCGAAATGGGCTTCCGGGGCCGTATCTTCAATCATCTGATGCCAGCCACGCAGGTCCGCTTGCCCCAATAGACCGGTCAACAACTGCCGTGCCTTCTGCTTTTGAGCAATCTCATCATCAAGTCGCTGCAACCGGTCCAAAAGCAGCTGTCGGTCAAGACGCGCTTCAAGGCAGGCAAGGCTCTCTTTCAGGCTTAGCCCTGCTGCATGCAATTGCTGCAGCAGGCGCAACCTTTCCAGATCCGTCTGGCTGTAGATACGATAACCATTTTCCTGCCTTTGTCCCTGAATAAGCCCCTGTTTTTCATAATAAAGCAAGGTCGAGCGAGACAGACCCACCCGCTCTGCCAACTCTGATATTCGGTACATCACTTCCCTTTCAGGTGCTGTGAACCACTGACAGATTTCGGGATAAACTATGAAGCTATAGACAGGTCAACGCAATTTTTCATCCGTCAAGAAGGTTAGGGATTGGCAGGCGCAAGTGTATATCCTGCATCAAAGCTCTGCTTCAATAGAGCTTTGCGCCTCTCTTCTGACCCCGTTGAGCCATAGAGCAGTATTAGTTTTCGAGGTGACAATCCAAAATACCCAAAGGTTCCCTTGATCCAGGAGGTCTCCATGGCGTCCAGATATCCGTCATCAATAATCTCATCGGAGCGTGCCCCTGCCGGAACCAATAGCACGCCCGAACGGGGCCGCTGCATCGAGAGTTCTGGATCATCAAGCTGATCATAGGCCCAGCCCCAACACCAGACACGATCCATCCAACCTTTCATCATGGAGGGCATCCCCCACCAAAAGAGTGGAAAGATCAGACAAATGGCATCTGCACGGGCGATACGGGCCTGCTCAGTCAAGACATCAACCGGCATCTCCCCTCCCTCATTCGCGATAATATCTGCAGCATTCCAGCGCGGGTCGAACCCCTCAGCATGTAAGTCTGCCAGTTCAGTTGTATGCCCGGCAGCCTTTGCCCCTTCCATGAACTCCCTCGCAACAGATGCACAAAAGGAACTTGGATTGGGGTGATCAAGAACAGTCAAAACATGCATTCAAACATCTCCTTTGAGCAATATCATATCAACAGCTCAGGGCAGCTTGGCAATGGCTTTGATTTCCAACAACAGATCTGGATCGGCCAGATTGACAACCCCGATTGCCGTCCAGTTCGGAAACGGTCTGGATGGGAAAATCTCCTGTTTCACCGCTGCAAAGACATCAAAGTGAGTGTACATATCGACATGAAAGCTTGTGATATCGACAATATCATCAAAATCACATCCCGCCGCCTCCAAAACACCACCCAGATTGGCAAAAGCCTGTCTGAATTGTGAGACAGGATCACTTATCGCAGCACCTTCTCCATTGGCCCCGACCTGCCCGGATACGAACAAGAATCCCCCGCTTCGAACCGCTGGTGAATATCCATAAGCCTCGTAATTTACCTGCTCTTCTCCCAATGAGATCACATCTCGCATCTTCATATCCTTTTTCTATACACTTGCATTGAAATAATATCTATGCGACTGTATAGAAAAAGTCAACCAGATGGATCATGCCATGCCAAGACCAAAATCATATGAGCGCAAAGACGCCATCGAAAAAGCCTGTCATGCATTTTGGGAGCATGGCTTTCAGGCACTGGGCGTCCGGGAGCTGGAACAACTGACGGGTATCAACCAATTCGCCATTCGATCCGAATTTGGCGGCAAGGAAGGCCTCTATCTGGAAGCTTTGCATTATTATGGTGATGCGGCCATCAAGGCAAAGATGTTCCCCATGAAAGACGGCGATATCAAAGATATCATTGACTTCATGGAAGGTTTGGTCACACCAGGATCCATGACCTCCAGCGCGCATGGTTGTCTCATCGTCAATACCGGCATCGAAAATGCCCGCATCAAAAGTTCCCGTCTGGAAGAAGCCGTAAATGCCTATTGGGACACATTGGAAGCACATTTTCGACAAGCATTGGATAATGAATATGCAAGACGGAACAAAACAGCAAACTTCATACCCGCAGATCTGGCACCAGCGTTGGTGTCTGCAGTCATGGGCATCCATGCTCGCAACCGGGCACAGCGGGATCAAACCGCAGGCCGGGCCCTTGTCACTGTCATATGCAGCATGCTTTCGGACTTGAGGACAGAGCCATGAGCAAGACATTTTTCCAAATTACCGAACTGGATGAGGTCCATAGCGCAAGATCGGGGAAACTCAGCTGCACTGCCTTGCATTTGAAGGATGGGAGCATGTGCCTTTACAGCCCAGTTGCCGGATTGGAAAAGTCCGGAAAGGAACAATTGAACGAACTGGGCGGTGTCTCTGCCCTTTTGGCCCCAAATCATTATCACAACAAGGGTCTGAAAGGGCACAAAGATGTCTTTCCAAAGGCATCCCTTTATTGCCCCGAACAAGCCAGACCTCGCCTGAACAAGATCACCGGGCTGCAATTTGAGCCGATGGAGATTCTCAGAGACAATTTGGTTGAAGGGCACAAGATACTTGAACCAGAAGGCCTGAAGACCGGAGAAATATGGGTGGAGATTGAAAGCAATCAGGAACGTGCCTGGGTCGTCACGGATGCATTCAGCGCCCCTTTGCTGGCACCTGGCCAATATGGTGATACGGCTTCGACGCTGGGCACCTTTCCCCGCTATGGTGTAAAAGATGCCGCAACCTTCAAAAGCTGGGTGAAGCGGCAACTCTCCATCGCCGCCCCAACCCTGTTGCTCCCCTGCCATGGTTCTCCTGTCAAGGCACAGGACCTTGGCTCCCAGCTTCTGGATCTGCTGGACAAGAATTTGTGAAACCCCGTCCCTACAACCCTATTCAAAGGCAATGCTGGTAAGTTTGGCCTCAAAGAAAGGGAAAACCTTGCCCCCTGCTGCACGGGAGATCGTAAAGCTGTGCGGAATCATCATTCCACTGACCTGACGATAATTCGTTCGAGTGACATGTTCGCCGGATCCGTGATAGGGCGTTGTCAGATCCCCATCCTGCTCTGCCGATAAATACGTGATCTGCCCCTCTGCATTGAAGTGAAACAGCAGATCCGCCTGCAACCCATCGGCGCGAATGATCGCCCGCGCAGTCATCGCATCCACCGCCTCCCATGTCACAGGACCACCGGGTAGCAAGGCCAGCGGATAAAGCGGGCTTTCCAGCAGCCAGCGACGTAGGGAAATTCGGTTCAACTCCGTAGATTCCTTTTCATCAACCACCGTGATGGTAGACATGATCTTGGCCTTCATCTCCATCTCACCCTCGGCAAAAAAATCATAAGGGCGCGCCCAGACACCGGGATAGATTGGTGTAGTAGCAGAAAACATCAAGGCAGGGGCACCGATGGCAATCACCTGTTCGGCAGTGGTCGGCTCAAAATGCTCCATCAGCGGACGACGAAAATCCCCCGCAGCCTCAAGCCTGACAGCCTTATAGGGCTGGATCGGTCCACGAAAAACGTAAGCGAAATAGCGCTGCACAGGTTCCGGCAGATCGGACACCTGCATGGGGTCGAATTTTGGAGCCGGTGATCTGGTCGCAATCTCGATCACCCGTTCCCGAAAGGCCAGAATATCATTTTCAGTCTGGTTGGACTGATACATTACATAGCCAGATAACAGGGCAACAATCAGCCCGACGCCATATCCAACATAACGTAAAATTGTCATCTTCCATCTCCTGTTCTCATCAATGCAGTCGATGACGACTGCTCTGTAATAACCAAAATCGTACATTTGTGTACACTTTCTTGACATATCCGTACACATATGTACGATTTCAGTCAAGATAAAATCAGAGAGCGACACCATGAATGACCAGAAACAGAACCAGAGACGCAGAGAAATCGAAACAGCAGCCCTGGAAATATTGGATGAAAAAGGCTATCGCAGCACCAGCATGTTGCAGATAGCCAAGCGCGCATCCGCATCAAACCAGACGCTTTACGCCTGGTATGGCAACAAACAGGCTTTGTTCAAAAACGTCATCGATCAGAACGGCCGCAGGGTGCGCGATTTTTTGCATCAGGCACTCGATAGTCGACAGGATCCATTACTGGCACTGGAAGCTCTTGGGATTCATCTGCTGCGCTTCACCACGGACAGCAAGGCAATCGTCATGAACCGTGCCGCAATCATCGACGCGACCGAGACCGGCATTCTGGCGGAAGCAATTGAAATGATTGGCCGCAAGGAGGTATATGCCCTGATTTGCGCCCTGATGAATGAACTCATTGAAAAAGGGCAATTCAAGCAGGATCTGGATGCAGAGGATGCTGCCAACAGCTATATCAGCCTGTTGCTGGGAGAGATCCAGATACGCCAGGCACTGGGCGTCATACCACCTTCAACAGAGGAAGAAATCCAAAGCCGGGCGGCAAGAGCCTTCGATCTGACCTGCTATCTATACAATAAAACAATGGCGAAGCAGGCACCATGACTCGTCCCCTCCAGCTCACTTCGCGGCGAAAACCGAGCTCGAACGCATATCGGCCATGATCAATTTGACGAACGCTTTCGCCAGTTCACTGCCATCATCTGCCACACGAATATGCGTGAGCGGCAGTTGCGGCAGATCATGATGTGATGGTGCCTCGACCAGATCACGATCCACAAGCGACTGCGGCAACGCCGCGATAGCAAGATCCGCCCTGAGTGCTGCCACCTGTCCCATCGACGTATCGCTGGAATACGCCACTCGATAATCCCGACCAGCGGCTTCCAAGGCTTTCAAGGCCGCATCACGCCAGGCACATCCCACCTCAGCCACAGCAAGGGGAAGAGGTTCTTGTTGAATGGCGCTCCCACCGTCCAGAACCAGCCATTTCAGTGGCTCCGAAAACAACTCCTGAGCCGGAATAGCCGAGGTCCCGACATTGTTGAACAATGCAAGATTGACGGACCCATCCTTTATGCCCATTTGCACTGTTTCGCTCTTGCCCAACCAAACATCAACATGAATATCCGGATGTACTTCGGCCAGCCGCCGCAAAAGATGCGGCACAAGAGAGACACCAAGATCGTGAGGTGCGGACAAGCGCAGCCTGCCAGCAAGTTCTGATCGTTGAAACAGAGCAAGCGTTTCGTCATTCAATCCTAAAAGACGGCGTGCCTGACCAAGCAAGATCGCGCCCTGATCCGTCAATGCCACATGACGCGCATCCCGATCCAGCAAACGGGAACCAAGCTGTTCCTCAAGCTTGCCTATCTGCAGGCTGACAGCCGAAGGAGATTTATGAACCCGCTCCGCGGCACGTCGAAATGAGCCAGTCTCACAAATGGCGACAAAGCTACGAAGGGCATCCAGATTGAGCGTCCGCTGTATCGCGGGATAAGCTGCATCAGATTTTAACGTTGATATATCCTGCACCATAGCATCAGAACATATCGTTTTTCTCAACATGCTTCAAAGTCTATTATCCGCCGTTCAACAAGGAAATAGCATGGCAATCAATTCACGCAAAATTCTGTCAGGCCTCGGCTGGGCTATCATCGCAATCACAATCTGGTCCGGATCATTGGTTTTCTTACGGCTGGGCGTGATGACGAGTCTGAACGCTTATGATCTTACCATGCTGCGATTTGGCGTGGCTGCACTGATCCTCTCACCTGTCATTTTTCACCGCACGATCAAGACGGCTCGAATAAGGCCGGTCAGCCTCATCTCAATGGTGGCCACATTCGGAGCACCCTATGTGTTGCTGATCGCCATGGCTATGAAAACCGCGCCAGCTACAGCTGCAGGAGCGCTCAATCCGGGCGTGATGGCAATCGCCTCTCTACTTCTGGGATGGATAATCTTCAACGACCGGATCGGCCCGGTGCGCGTGGTCGGACTGATCATAACAACAATTGGGATCATTCTGTTTACCCGTGCTGACGGGACTGTCACAATCGGACATCTGATCTTGGGCGGAACCGGCATCATGTGGGCAATCTATGCTCTGATTATCCGCCGCGCTGCCATCCCCGCATTGCATGCAACAGCAATCATTGCTGTAGGTTCGGCCCTTGTCTATCTGCCTGTCTATCTCATGATCTTGCCCAAACAGATAGTCTCTGCTCCAATCATGGATGTATTGATACAGGCCGGTTTTCAGGGCATTCTGGTCAGCATTGTTGCTCTCTATGCCTTCAACCGATCCACTGAACTGCTAGGCCCTACCGCCGGTGCCAGCCTCCCCGCCCTGATCCCGGTCGCAACCCTCAGCCTCAGTGTTCTTATTCTGAATGAGACCGCAGGAGCAGATCGGGTTGCATCCGCAATATTGGTCACCATGGGTCTGGCCCTGATCCTTGTCGGACCACCAGCAATGCGCAGACTTTCAAAGTTTGATCTTTATGGCTTGAACAGAAAAAAGAGAGACACCGCAAACCCGATAGAACAGTCATCAGGGGATATGAAGTGAATGGCAAGCTCCTCGATCAGAAGCAGGATTCCTTATGATGGCATCTCTGCCGATGGCTTTTCTCCAGGCAGTAGACTCATAAATGCGGTAAATTTGGTAGAAGCAAGTCTTTCTGCTCACAAGGAGAAAGAGTGAAGACAATGTGGTTCATTTTCAAACTCTTGCGGCGTTGTGCGCAGAAAGAATCGCCCTATCCTTTGGACACCCAAATGGTCGAGTTCTGGCCTCGGCAAAGAGCTTTAATGGGCAACCAGCCCATCCTTCACTCTTCTTCTAGCCATATTAGACCATTTTGACGCCAAATACAGCTCATTTATGAGTATACGGCCTAATCAACAACACTAACAATCCTGCCCCAACGGCCAGCCAGATAGAGCCGATCCACACCAGATTGTAACTCGCAGTTGTAGTAAAGACATAACCACCAGCAAAAGCGCCCAATGCACCGCCGATAGCATGTCCGGCCGAGATCAAACCCATCGCCAGACCCATCATTTTAATTCCAATGTGGCTTGCAACCAAACTGGCTGTCACAGGTACAGTCGAATAGTCCACCGCCCCAAAAAGAATGGCGAACAAGAACAGCATCTCAATGGACATACCAGGAAGACTGGCAAGCAGGACAAATGTCAGCGCACGTAACATATAGATCGCTGCCAAAAGCATTGGTCGATTGACCCGATCCGTGAGCCATCCGGCAGCGATCATCCCGACAAGATTGACCAGAGATAAAAGTCCATAGGCTGTCGCACTTGGTATCGGAGGAAATCCGCAGAACGAAGCGAACGGTAGCAAATGGGTTTCAATCACCCCTGTCGTGGTAAAACCACAGATCAGAAAACTCCAGAAAAGCAAGTGAAACGCCGGTTTACGAACAATTGCTACAAGATCCTGCCATAAGGTAGAGGCATCATCGCCCAGTCTGTTCTCACCATCTTGAGGAGCATCTGGTCGCATACTCATTCGGATACAAGGGATCAGAGCGAGACAGCCAAGGGATAGCGCACCAAAGCTCCAACGCCAGCTTGCAAAGGTCAACAAAGCAGCAATCAATGGAACAATTAAAAACTGCCCTCCCGTTGCGCCCGATGTCCCGATACCGGTCGCCAATCCCTGGTTTGTAGAGAAGCTGCGGGTGACGGCAGTTGCAACAACATGGGTGGCAATGATCCCGAACCCCATGGCACTGAAACCGGAAAATCCTATGACAAACATGAGCTTGCCATTCATCAAAGCAACAATTGCACACCCCACACCAAGCAACCCCATGCCGAGATTGAGCGTGAATTGCGACCCGAGACGATCCACGAGACGTCCTGCAAACGGAGCAACAATGGCCATAACAACAAGAGCCATCGCTCCCACCCCGGAGATATAGCTACTGCTCCAGCCAAACTCGATTTGCCAGACAGGCATGATCAATCCAAGGGCGGCACGACCTGAAAATGCCAATGACAATGCCAAAAATCCAAAAAGAACGACGGTCCAGTTTTGGCGCGATGATTGAATGATGTTTTTCGACATGAGCCTCTCCTTGCACCGCAGAAATGCCATATGCAAAGAGAAATGCCTAACGAGAAACTAGCTATATGACTTTAGCTGATCTAAAGTGAAATATGGTTATTCGTATACAGGATCTCTACACATTCCATGTTGTCGCCCGGGCCGGCACAATGCAGGAAGCTGCGCATGAACTTGGCGTCACTCCGGGTGCAATAAGTCAGAGGATACGCGCTATCGAGGAGCGCCATGGTTTCAGGCTCTTTACCCGTAGCAAGAACGGTATCATGCTGACAGAAGCAGGACGAGCCCTTCACTCAGATCTTCATGACGCCTTCTCACGGATCGAACATGCGAATGGAAAGCACTTCACAAATCGGGAAAATATTGTTCGTGTCAGCGCAACTACAATGTTTGCCCATTCACTACTCGTCAATTCCATAGGGCGTTTTTCAGATACCCATCCAGCAATCAAGGTATCAGTTGAGGCAGAAGACCGCGTGGTTGATCTCCGATCCGAACCAATTGATCTGGCAATCCGCCACGGACTGGGTAAAGAACCTGGCCTGCGCTCGGACTGGCTTTGCTCACCAGAACTGGTTTTGGCCGCCAGTCCTTTATTGCTCGAAAAATACGGCCCAATCGATAGCCCGCACGATTGCCTCAAATTCACTTTGCTCCCTGATACGACCGGAAAAGACTGGTCAATATGGTTTGAAGCCCATGGAATAGATGCAACGAATGCAACCTATGGGACAAAATATGGCAATGGCTTTCTAACCGCAAAAGCAGCTTCAGACGGTCAAGGTCTCGCCTTGCTCAATGATGTCTGTGTTGAGGAATCCTTGGCCACGGGGCAATTGATCCGTGTATTGGATACGACTTGGCCGACAGCTTTTGCTTACTATGCTGTCACGCTGGAGGAGACATTTCAAAGGCCGTCTGTGTCCACGCTCATAAACTGGCTTAAAAAGGATCTGGGCTAACCATCTATGATACACAAGCTTTGTCAAACTGCGCCAGAAGGCAAGAGAGGGAGAGCCAAGCCGACGCCCTCTCTTGTTATATCATGTTAGCGATTCAGGGACTGAACCCGCCCTACTTTTGAACGAAATTGACCTTCAAATCGCGAATGAGCGAGTCAATCAGTTCACAATTATGGCTGGAATTTTCCTTAAAGATGAGCATCTTCGCAGGGAGGCCTTCATGATAGGCCATTGCCACCTTGGGACGGGATTTCTTCAGTTTCTCATACATATTGGTATAGGCTGCTTTCTTGGTCTGAACCATTTTCTGCGTGCATTTGCCGGCAAGGGCAGGACTGGCTGCAAGGATGAAAGCAAGAGAGAGAATTGTATATTTCATATCGCACCTGATTAGTGTGTCTATGTTCTGAGAAAAACCGCAGCAAAGCCTTGCCGTCAGTCAATCTCACTTCTTTCCATAATTCTCTTTGAGATCCTTGGTCATCCGCTCAATCAAGGCACATGGAGATTTGGCTTCTTTCATCCAAGCCATCTGCTTGTGTGAAATGTCCTTCTCATATCTGGCAAATTCTTTTGGGGAAGACGCCTTCAGTTGATTATACGCCTTCATATAGATTGCCTGTTTGGCATCGGAGGTTTTTTTCGTACATGTTTCGGCCAAAACAGGCGTTGCAAGCACGCTCAAAGCGAGGGCAAGTGTGATGGATTTCATAACCATATCCTGAAAATAAGGAGGGTGGGATGGATCCGGCTGAGAATTCAGCTGGAGGGAGAAAAAATCAGTTTTGTCTTCACAAGGAAGAACAATCGAACCCGATGTCGGAAACATTCATCGAGCGAAGATCTTGAGGAGTGGCGAAAAAGACCGCTGTTCCGCTATCACCAAAATTGACGGCTCTGATATCGGACCCCATCTGCAAGACGACTTCACTTTCCAGCAATTTGCCTCGGTCAAATTTACGCGGATCACCCTGCCGAAAAACAGGATGGCCACCTATATAGAAATCATAGGGTGGATCTATCTCAAGCCGGGCGCGCAGCTCATTGTCCATCTTGCTGATAATGGCGGCTTCATCGTCGGGCAGCATATCTTCGTCCTCAGCAGGCCACCAGCTTTCAACGATCTGATCAACCTCGGCGGCACCCCAATCAATTTGGCTCTCAAACAGATGTCCATCCAAGGGCGCTCCTTGCCTATGCAGATTTACTGAAAAAGGGTTGTCCGGATAGATATGATCAGGCGGGTCCCGGCGCACCAATATCGAAGGGTCTTCGAAATAGAACAGGCGTGCACTTTCATAATATTCTTCCATGAAGGCAACCAGAAGACCGGATTTGGGATGGTTCTCAAGAGATGGGTGCTGCGTATAATTGACCTGCATGAGAAACAGGAGCGGTTTGCCATCCTCATCTTCCGGCCAATCGAAGCCTTCCGGCAGGCTCGGTCTGCCTGCAATGGATGAAACAGCTTCATCGGGTACTTCTCGGTCATAATCCGGAACAAGGCCAACTGCTGGGCGGCTTTGTGCCATCAGTTTTTCATAGGCATCACGGGCAAAAAGCGGCCATTGATCCAGAGGCATCGACTTGGGCAGATTGAGCTGTTCCGGGGTAGCAAACAGTCGATTGTAAAGACTGCGAACAATGCGTCTCGCAAAATTTCTCATCAAGGTACCAAAATAAATCAAGAATATAATAATCAAGGTTGAAAGAGATGGAGCCTAATCAAGTCATATTCAATAACCCGATCTGCTTTGTACCCAGACAATTCATTCTGAAGCTCGCATCCAATCAGGCAAGCTCAATCAACGATTAACAAGCGCACACCGGTGCTGGTTCTGGAACGATGGGCAACATCCCCATAATCAGAAACCATATAACTCATCCCGGCCGTCATCCTGATCTCACGACCATCCTTCAGTTCGGAAAAAAGTTCTCCTTCCAGCACATACAGAATATGCCCTCGATCACACCAATGATCCGCCAGATAGCCCGGGGAATAGTCAACCAGCCGCATACGAATGTCACCATTTTCTATGGTGCGCCAGATTGCATGCCCGGTTTCTCCGGGATGCTCGCTTCTCGGCATGGCATCCCAGTCGGTCACGGTAAAGGGAAGAGAGGGAATATGCATGGGATCACCTTCATTGGCATTACAAAAACAACTTTACAACGCTCATATCGGGTGTCATTCATCGGTGCAATCATTACATTACACTCGGTGCAATTTATGAAAACCTATGTGACCATCGCCGATACCGTAGCTGCACGTATCCAGTCAGGAGATCTGCGTGTGGGTGAGAAGCTGCCTTCTCAGCGCATTTTTGCTTATGACAATGGTATCGCCAGCTCCACAGCCGGGCGTGTCTATGCGGAGCTGGTCAAACGCGGATTGATTACTGGCGAAGTGGGCCGAGGCAGCTATGTACTGGCTCCACCCACTCCAAAAGATATCTCGGCTGTATTGGAAGCGAGAAGCGACATGCCTCTGGATCTGGAAACCAGCTTCCCGATTATCGAGAACCAATCCAAATTGATGGCACCCGCATTGCAAGAGCTCAGCCGCCCCGACGCACTGGATGGCGCCATGCGGCCAGCTCGAAGCCGGGGTAACAACGAACTGCAGAACCATGGAAATATCGCCAGCCAATATCTGGGATATGATGACTGGAAACCCGACGCCAGTTCAATTCTCTTCACCGGAAGTGGACGACAGGCAATCGGAACAGCCATCACGGCTTTGGTACCTGTCGGTGGACGGCTGGGAGTTGAGGCTTTCACCTATCCTATTCTCAAAGGCTTTGCCGCCAATCTGGGGAGAGATCTGGTTCCTGTCGCCATGGATGATGAGGGACTCATGCCTGACGCTGTTCGCCATGCTCATCAATCCCGATCCATCGATGCCGTCTATGTCCAACCCAGTCTGCACAATCCCACGGGACGCACCATGAGCTTGCTTCGGCGTCAACAGATTGCGAAAGTCGCAAGAGAATTCGATCTACCAACAATTGAAGATCAGGTCTATCGCTTTCTGATGAAAGACAAACTTCCACCAATAGCCAGGTTTGCACCAGATCAGATAATCTTGCTCGACAGCCTCTCCAAGCGCCTTGCCCCAGGTCTGTCCGTTGGTTTTTTGGCCGCAGCAAAACACCATGCAGCCAAGCTTTCAGTTGTCATGAGCCAATGTGGCTGGGCCGCTCCCACCTTTGCCATAGAGGCAACCACAAGATGGATATCCGATGGTATAATCGAACAACTGGATAAGCTGAAACAGGCTGAAATTGCCAAGCGATGGGTCATTGCTCATGCCATTCTTGACCCTTATTTGGAAACCCCAAGCACCCAAGCCTGCCATCTATGGCTGCAACTACCCAAGCATTGGCAGTGCGATAATTTTGTTACCGCTGCCGCCATTCAAGGCATCGCCATCGCCCCCGGCACCGCCTTTGCTGTTCAACGTCCATCCAACCATGTAAGGATCTCGTTGGTTTCGGTCTCACAAGACAATCTGAAAGTCGCACTCGGCAAGTTGCGTGCGATTTTGGACGAAGGCAGTTGAAAATCGCCATCACGATCATCTGATTGGTTTTGCAAACAATATCGGTTTAGGACATAGGCTGTCTGAAGAATGACAGCCAATGATGGGCAGATGGAATTTCCGATGAGCACCAAAATCATCTTCACTCAATTGTCCGAAGTCGAACCCGGCGATATCCTCGCTCACATGTGTGATCCAAAGGTGGCCGAACACATGCCGTTGTTGACATCCAATTGGGACATGAACGCCGTGAGCAAATTTGTCGCTACCAAGGAAGAATGCTGGAAGCGCGATGGATTGGGACATTGGGCCATATTAGCAGACGAAGACTATATAGGCTGGGGCGGCTTTCAAAGGGAAGGAGATGAATGGGATTTTGGTCTGGTTCTCAAACCGGACGCTTTTGGGTTGGGCATACGCATTACGAGAAAAGCAATTGACTTTGCCCTTGCCGATGAGCGCATTCCATTCGTAACTTTTCTTCTGCCGCCATCACGCAAAAATCTGGGAGCGCTCGAAAGGCTCGGCGCGCAGTTTGTCAACAAGATCAGCTATGACGGATCAGTCTTCCTCAAATACCGACTGAATACAGAACGCTAACATCCGTGGCAGGCCACCAGTCACGCATCGGAACCAATCTTCTTGAGCACGGTCATCAGGTGATCGAATTCCTCATCCCCAAGAACCGATCTGATCTCATCCTCCACCTTCTTCTTTGCCTTTTTGCTGTCTCGCTGGGATGCCAGACCTTTTTCAGTGAAGCGCACGATTTTTCCCCGGCCATCATCGGGGTCAGGATCCCGTCGCAAAATGTCAGATCGCTCCAGATCGACGATAAGCTGTTGAACTGCCTGTTTGCTCAGACCCATTCGTGCCACGATATCAGCCTGCCGTGTCCCGTTCATCCCCACATAGGGCACAACACTGGACCGGGCCTCCTGGTACCAGTCATGACCAGCAGCAACCATCTCGGCGGCAAATTTTTCCTTCCAGACAGCAGCAGCATCCCACAGACGCCAGCCGATATGATCAATGCGAATATCGTCAACCTTCTTGACCAATTCATTCCTCCGTGATAGTCAATAAGCTTGACTATATAAACCCCGGGTGCTTTCGTCAAATGACCGCCATCGATACATCCAGTCTTTATGACGCCTCGGCAGAGGATTATTCCAGGGCCCATGCTCGTTGGCTGAAATATGCAGGTGGCGAGGCGCAATGCGCGTTTGAAGGGGCCGTCACAGCTCTGCTTCGACCGGGCATGCGCCTGCTGGATGTTGCATGTGGCACGGGCACGGTCGCCCGGCGTTTGATCAGCGAAACAATTGGCGACATCGAAATCGTTCTGCTGGACGCATCCCCCAAAATGCTTGCCCATTGTCGCGATATCCCAGCAACACGCCTCACCGCCTGCATGAAAAACTTGCCATTTGAGACGGATGCCTTTGATCTACTGACTTGCGCATGGGGGATAGAGACCTTGATCGACCCACGACCAGCCCTTGGGGAATTTGTACGTGCAACACGTCCCGGCGGCCATGTCTGTCTGGTCTTTTGCGCAGACCGGCCATCACAATTCCTCATCGGACGGGCCCTTCGCCACAATGTTTCACGATCCGGGCGTGGCAATTTTCTAAGCCATACCAACCTGCACAAACTCGCCCGACAGGCGGGAGCGCGTCACGTTCAAACGCTCAATTGCTCCGGTCCAGCCGCCGCCATGATCCTCCATATCTAGGATAAACCCCTCAGAGGCTGAAACTTGTATTCATGGCATAATCGGCTTACCCGCCTTGCTTGAATCGTTCCCCAAAGAAATTTGTAAAAGCCAGAACCCGCGGAGAAGACATTCGACTAGGCGCTCTTACTGCCCATATCTGCCAATCAGGAGCAATCGAATAGTCAGGCAAGACCTTAACAAGACGACCACTTTGCAGATGATCGGAAATATCCCAAATGGATTTGAGTCCAATTCCGAGATCCTGCAACAAGGCCTCGGTGATCGCCTCGCCAAAATTGGTTGTGAATGTTCCGGTGACCTGAATGTCAAACTCTTCATTCCTGGGGCCAGTCAAGGTCCAGTTTCGATTTTCTCCAAAGGTGATGCAATTATGGTTTTTCAAATCGGCAGGCGTTCTGGGTTCACCAAATTTTTCAAGATAGTCGGGACTGGCAACCAAAAAGCGCGGATTTGGTGCCAGTTTTCGAGCCAACAAGGTGGATGAGGTTAACACACCGACACGAATGGCAAGATCGTAACCTTGTTCAACAATATCAATAACGGCGTCATTCAGATCAAGTTTGAGCCTGATCTCGGGATAGGTGTGAAAAAATGCACCAAGGTGCGGTATGATCTGGGCACGACCAAAGGATGCAGAAGCAGTCACCCGCAAAAGGCCGGATACCCGACCTTTTGATGAAGATACCACAGATCGAGCATCTTCGATCGTATCGAGTATCTTTTGGGCATGCTCCAAAAATGCCTCACCATCAGGTGTCAAAGAAACCGCACGTGTGGTCCGATTCAACAATTTGCTGCCCAACTCGGCCTCAAGCAACTGAATGCGCTGCGTTGTCGCTGTAGGTGATAGAAGGAGTTCCTCACCAGCACGGCCAAGTGCACCAAGTTTCGCAACACGAACAAACAATTCCAAGGTTTTAAAGTCGAATGACATTCTTTAAGCCGTAAACTCATAAATGCGGTGAGCAGAAAAAACTGCCCTATCATGAAGACATGAAAATGGTCAGACCTAGCATCGGCAGAGAGTTTTAATGGGCAACCAACCCATTCTTCACTCTTTTCTAGCCATATCAGACCATTTCGACGCCAAATCCAGCTCATTTATAAGTCTACGACCTAATTGAACCAAATAGTCTAACGGCTATCAATCAGTTTGTTTGGCATTGAAAAAGTCCACGAGCGGCTGACACGAACACTCACTCGCACTTCCCCAGATCAAGACAACGGCATCGACCTTTCAACAATTACAAAACTGTCCTTGGCACTGCCTTGATCATGGGAGATGACTGCCTTCACCGAATTATCCTTTTCTCACGGAAGAAGGGAATACGAGATACGACGCCGGTTGATATCAATGTCCAATCCGGCCCGGAGCTTCGGGTTTGAAACGATAGATCAGGTAAGGCGCTGCATTTTTGGCCTCTCCATTGTTAAACAAACCAGCTCGGGAGATTTGAGCAGCCGAAACATACATATATCCATCAAGCGCATAGCTGACACCATCCGGCCATGAGAGCCCATCGGCCACCGCATAGCGCCGGTATTTGCGTGTATCAGTTGGAATGATCCCAACGGCGTTGGTTTCCACTTCCGTGAGATAAAGATTGCCCGCCTGGTCAATCGACAACCCACCATTATTGGGCTTGTCGGCATAACGTTCCACCCGACTTTCCAAGTCTTTGCTTGAAAGGCTCTCATCCAGTAAGTCCGAGAACAACACGCGGTAGATAACCGATCCGTTCAGTGGTCCAAAGTAAAGCCATTCAAATTTGGCATCTGCGGCAATTCCGTCAGCCCCAACCTTGATCACAACCTGTCCACCCTTCCCATCCGGAACGGTCAGAGGCTTACCATCAACAACAATGGCACGATCTTCAGGTAAAGTAGAGACATGCCCTTGCAGCACACGACGGGTAGCACCGGTATGCATATCCACGATGACAAGAGCCGCTTTGGAACCATCACCACCCTGGCCGATTCCTTCATCAGCAATCACGAAAACACCATCTTTGTTATTGACGACAAAATCATTGTGTTGGCTTTCAGGCAGCGAAGCGGGAGCTGGAATATAGTAGATTTTTTCAAGTTGGTTCTTCCAGGTATTCCACCCCACAAGTTTCGGAATCAGACCATTGCGCTGCCCCATATCGAGAATCCAGACAATACCATTTTCGTCACCACGCAACCCCAACACGGAATCGAAATACCGATCTGTTCCATCTCGAGGCGTATTCCAGGAGGCATTGGGAAACGGAGTAAAGGAGGCTTTATCTTCATTCAATTCGGCCACACGGACATCAGGTGAGAAAAAGGGATGATGACTGTAAATAACACGATTATCAGGGGTGAAGGTGATATTCCCGACGGAGTGCGGAAGTTCGGCAAATAACTCTGCCTTTTTAATATCCTCAGCCACGACCGGCACAGTAAATCCCAATCCGATAAGCAAGGCAAATATATGATGTTTCATGTAATCCTCCCAGATTTCATCAGGCAATTCGTGAAAGTCGACCCAACTGCGCTCCAAATTCCCACCAGCTTCCAGATCGGCAGTTGTGAGCGATTTCAAGTGAATTGCCATGATTGACGAGAGCCACAGGGCCACTTGCTGCAGCGCATGCAGACATGCGAGGCTGCGGCAATATTGGACATGTGTGTTGCTCCCTGTAATTTGGGTCAGGCTAGAGAGCAAATGCCACTTGATCATCCATGCAACACGGAATTCACTATTTGGAAATTCCAAAGAAAAACCGGCAGTCGGCACAGCCGGTTTCCGCTTCAATAACAAGTCATGATCACTCGGAACGAGGACCTGCAATGACATCAAACGTCGCTGTTGCAAGGGCATTCTTGTGGTAGAAAAACCCGGCCAGTGCTGCAGATGCATTTTTGGGCAACTCAAGCGTCTCCGTTGAAAGTGCATAAACGGTATAAGTGTATGTGTGCGTCCGACCGACCGGAGGACAAGGGCCAAAGAAACCCGGTTGGTTCAGATCCGTATTGTTTTCAATGGCAGTCTCGGGAAGATCCGCGTTCAGACCGCTCGCCTCTGCGGGAATATCGTGGATGCTCCAATGCCAAAACCCGCTACCGGTAGGCGCGTCCTTGTCATAAAAGGTGACAGCGTAGCTCTTGGTTCCTTCAGGCGCACCTGACCAGATCAGTTCAGGGCGCAGATTTTGTCCTTTGCACCCGAAATTGTTCCAATAATAGTCTGCAGGTATGACTTGGCCCGCTTCAAGGTCAGGACTGGAGAGCACAAAGCCAGCATCTGCCAAGGCAGAACTCGCTGTAAGGGCAATCACAGCTGTGGTCACCAAAGATTTTGCGAACATTTCAATTCCTATCTGAATTAAAGGGTTGGTTCACAAAGATATTTAGCCCCAGCCAGTTGAAGCACCATCCCTTAATCCAAAAAGTCAGAATTTGGAAAATCAAAACAAACAACGCCAAGAGCATCGTTGATTGCGAAAGAGAACGATACTGCAGAAATCTTGATCCCGTCACCTTGCAAAGGTGACGGGAGAAGTTGGACGCAGGTTCAATTTGCCTGATAGATACGGATCTCGGGATCTGAGGCAAACAACGGAGCAAGCTTTCCGACGATATCCTTTTTGAACAGACTGCTCTCCAGATAGGCCTTTGCATGGGCCGCAGTATCAAAGCCGTGCAGAACCTGAACATCAGCATCGCGAACAAGAAGGCTTTTTTGCTCGGCTCCTTCAATCGTGGTCAAAAATGGCTTTTTATACTCGCTATAAATGGCAGCAGCTGCCTTTCGATTATCGGCATCGATTGCAACCGTAATCTCAAGATAAGCTCCCGGATCTGCCAGCGCCGAAGTAGCAGAAAATGCGATCGCGGCAGCAACAAGAAGTGATTTCATCAATATGTTCCTTCAATTGATTTGAGTAGGGAACACCCAAATTGAAGACAGATAGGCAACAAGAGAAATTCTATTTTCTAATGAACTCATTTGTTATCTGAACTAGTCTGAGCAGACTGCTGGCGATATGGTGGACGCGTTTCAACAAAAGGAGAGCTTTCTTCGAAAGTTGCTCGAAATATGAATTTTCAACATCTCAGATTCGCCATAGCGGTTGCTCAAACAGGGTCCTTCACACGAGCTGCCGATGCCTGTTGTGTCACTCAGCCGGCACTTTCCAATGCCATCGGACAGTTGGAAGAGGAGCTTGGTGGTCGTCTGTTCGAACGCACCACACGTTCGGTCACATTGACCGCATTTGGAACCCTCATGATCGAAAAGATGGAACAGATCGTTGCTGCCCGTCTTGATCTGCTGACAAGTGCCTCCGACTATCTGACCCGCGATGACAAGTTGATCCGGATCGGGCAGTCTCCGCTGATCAGTGCAGATTTTTCCCAATCCATGTTATCGCGCGCCAGACAATTTCAGCTGGATTTGGTCCTGACCGAAATGAACAAGGCCGATATCGGCCCGGCCCTTCAAAGTGGCACCATCGATGTTGGCTTATGCCCTGCTCCGCAAAACAGCACAACCCTGAAGTCCGCGCCCATTTATACGGAACCTTTGTTTGTTGTTTCCGATCAGAAAAACCAAACTCCGACCGGATCATCAAAGCTCACCGATATTGCCGGGCAAAAGATCCTGCTGGTACCGGATGATTGCGGCCTGTCAGACACTGTCCGTTTCCTGTTTCAGGATCAGAAGCTGACAATGGACGAATATGAAGGCCGGGCACTCGCCTATCATGTGTTGGAAAAATGGGCCCATCTTGGCATCGGCGCCACTGTGCTGCCAGCATCGCAAGTCACCCGAACAGACTATGCACGCCCGCTGAAAACGACAGACGATACATTCGCATCCATTCAGTTTGAGGCCCACTGGATGGCAAGACAGGAGACCAGATCAAGCTTCGACGCCCTCATGGCCTGTCTTGGCACTTCGCGCTAGAGCATATTCTTGTCCAAAAACCGCACACACTTGTCGGGAATATGCTCTGGCAACCGGTCGGTTACAACACTGAACATATTCTATTGATTGCGCGGATGGTTCTTGGCCGTGCGCTCATTGCCGCGCCGATAATTGCCGGTGATCCGAGCCATTTCCTGCTGCTGGCTGGCCATGTCCAGAGTCTCCATATCCTCCAGAAACCAAGTAGCCTTATCGCCCCTTAGCGTCGTCGCAGGCCTGCCATGATGGCTGATCTTGACGTCACCATTCTTGGCTCGCTTGAATGTGAACCCCAAATCATCAGACATCATCATGTTTCCCCGGTCCAATCCCGACAGTCTCATTTTGCATCGCCCAACTATACGTATCACACATCTCAAAACAACACCTTGATTTGGTCCGATATTTCAGCACACATTTAAAATCTCGCCAGCAGATCCAACGTCGTGCTCAACGCCGTATCATCGATGCCAAGATGTGTCACCCAACGCTGCCGAGCTGGCGTGCCGGAAACACAAATTCCATTCTTGTTCAGATAGCCGGAAAACCTGTCCTGTATCGATCTGTCGATATCGCAAAACACCATATTCGTTTGGGGTGATTGAACGCTCAGTCCTGGAATATCGGACAAGGTCGCGGCAAGCTTGTTTGCCCGCATATGATCGTCCGTCAGTCGCCCCATATTATTTTTCAGCGCAAACAGTCCGGCAGCTGCAAGAATTCCGGCCTGCCGCATGCCTCCACCAAGCATCTGGCGATGCCTGCGCGCTGTCTCGATCATCTGCGCCGATCCCACCAGCACCGAGCCCACCGGAGCGCCAAGTCCTTTGGATAAGCAAAAACTGATCGTATCGCTATGATGGGCAATGTCGGAAACCGGACAGCCAAGAGCTGAGGCTGCATTGAATATACGGGCACCGTCCAGATGAACCGGCAAGCCCCGTTGGTTGGCCAGCGCGGCAACATCTCGCAAATAATCCAGTGGCAGAACCTTGCCCTCTATTGTATTTTCCAACGCGATCAGACGGACAGGCGCAAACAGGATGGAAGCTGGAAAGAGAGACGCCTCAATGTCCTTCAGGCTCAATGTACCATCAGGCTGGGTCTGAACCACCTGAGGCTGCACTCCGGCAACCATGGCCGCTCCACCAAGCTCTCGCAAATAACTATGTGAACGATCGCCGACGATATAGGCATCCCCTCGCTGGCAATGGGACATGATCGCAATCAAGTTGGATTGCGTGCCCGAAGGCGTCAAAAGCGCGGCTTCCTTCCCAAACAACTCGGCCGCAAATTGTTCGAGCTCTCGAACCGATATATCATCGCGATAATAATCATCACCAACCTCGGCCTTGGCAATAGCCTCTCGCATCAACGGGCACGGTTTGGTCACCGTATCACTTCTGAAATCCAGATCTTGTCTGTGTGTCATATCGTCAAATCCTTTGCAAATCTGACCTCAGACTGCCTGACGAGCATTGAAATAGGGGATTGAAGTTTGCATAATATTGCAATCCTGTTGCACAACAACGCAATAAATGAGCAAAATTCATGGATCGCATTGATCGAAAAATACTGACCCTTCTGCAGAAAGATGCCTCTATCGCCAACAACGATCTGGCAGATCTGGTTGGTCTGTCTCCCTCAAGTTGCCTTCGGCGGGTGCGCCAGCTTAAGGAAAAAGGCATCATTACAAAGATAGTGGCTCTGACTGATCCCAAAAAATTGGGTCGCACTCTCAAGGCCATCGTGACAGTCAAGCTCGCCGACCATGGAACCGTCGCCCGAAAGCAATGGCTCACAGACATGAAATGCGAAGTCGCAATCTCTCAGATCTATTCCGTCTCGGGTGAAACAGACGCAGTTGTCATGTTCAATCTGATTGACATGGAAGAATTTCAGGAACTTAGCCAACGATTGTTTGCAGACGACGAAAATGTGATTCAGTATCAATCCCTTTTCGTTCTGGAACAGCACAAATTTGATCTGGCTCTTCAGCCCTGACGATCAAAACAACCATTGGCACAACCACAGAAAAACAGAGCCTCGCATCTCATAAGCAAGGTTCGGCCCCATCAAATATGCAAACCAGAAAATTGCCAGAAAACTGGCTGAAGGAAACTACGGATGACCCGTATTGAGCGCCTCGCTCTTTATAGCGCCCTGACGGCGCTGACTGCTTTTGCCATTGATGGCATTCTTCCTGCCATGCCCTTGATCGAGACAGATTTCGATCCGGCCTCGGCTATCTCCGTCAGCAAGGTCATGACCACCTTCGTATTGGGCATGGCAATCGGCGAGCTGATCATTGGCCCACTCAGTGATGCTGCGGGCAGACGCCCTGCCGTGATTTTCGGCCTTGCCATCTTCACGATCGGCACCTTGATCGCAGCCTATGCCGACACATTCGATGCTGTGCTCACGGGACGGTTTTTACAAGGCCTTGGGGTAGCTGGACCAAAGGTCGGCACACGCGCCATGATCCGCGACCGCCATACCGGTCCGGACATGGCCAGGATTCTATCGATCATTTTCACCTTGCTGATCCTGGTGCCAATGATTGCACCCGCAATCGGAGCCATCATCGCCGCCATCGGCGGCTGGCGCGGTGTTTTCTGGGCCTATCTGATATTGGCAGTCCTGCTCGGCCTTTGGCTCTGGACCCGGCACCCGGAAACATTGATGCCCGACAAACGTACGCCCTTGCATCCTCGACGATTGGCAACAAATATCGCATCCATCTTGAAACGCATCGATGTCATGCCCCTTGTGATCGCAACAGGCTTCGTCTTCGGGTCCCAACTGGTCTATTTCTCGGTCGCTGCGGATCTGTTCGGTGTGCTCTATGATTTGCCGACATGGATGCCCGTACTCTTTGCCATTCTGGCAACAGGCACAGCCGCTGCCTTGCTCATCAATGTACGTCTGGTCAAACATACAGGCATGGAAGCCCCCATTCTGGTCGGTGTGCTTCTTCAGGGCCTCTCGGGTGGAGGGCTTCTGATCGCTGCAGCATTGACGGATGGCCATCCCCCATTGCTTGTCCTGCTTACTCTGGGCTGGCTCGGCTTTTTCGCCCTTGGTCTCTTGATCGGCAACATCAATGCCTTGGCCATGCGCCCGCTGGCCAATCTTGCGGGCCTTGGCTCCTCCATCATTGCGTCCTGCTCCAGCCTCATCGCCTTTGTCTTTGCCTCGGCGATTGATCTGATGATAGACGGTCCGGTTCTCTCCATCGCGCTGGCTTTCGCGCTGGCAGCGCCACTTTCCGCCATCTGCGTCCTGTTCGCCATCCCCAACAGCACCCGCAAACAACTCCTGCATTCCCTTCGCCTATCACGATGAAAACCAACCCGCTGTCAAATCATCCAAGCTTATCCACCTACCAGACTTTTGAGATAGGTGACCCGCACCATCTCCACATCCTGCACCGTGATGCTCCCGACATCGGGCAGGAAGGATCGAAGCACGTCGAGGATGGTCTGGTTCAAATCCAACCGAACGCTTTCTTCCCGGCCCTGCATCAGCAGCAGCGTGGCATGAACAAAGCTCTGCGGCTCGGTGCCAATGCGATAATAATCGACCCGCGACGCCCGTATCTTGATATCCGCCGCATCAAAAGCGCTCTTTGCTGCCAGCACCTCAAAAAGCTGATCGCAGAGCTCTTGCATGTCGTAAGTTTGCTCAAGGCCTTTGGCAAACTCGATTGTCACATGTGGCATTTCTCTTACTTTCCCTGTCTGACATCATCGCGCTAATCACAACTCATCGCATCGCTGAGTTAAGTCGAAGTTGCGGCAGCTCACATTCATACCTAAACTAGCCGATGAACGTAAGGATACGACTCATCTCGAGGTATCCGGTTAACCCAAATAGGAACCAATATGAAACGTTTGATTTTGACCCTGGCGGCAACGCTGGTGGCATCCCCTGCTTTTGCCCATCTTGATCCCGAAGCCCATGGCTCGCTGGCGGCAGGTCTCTCCCATCCCATTTTTGGCCTCGACCATGTGCTTGCCATGATCGCCGTTGGCCTTTGGGCCGCGTCACTTGGCGGCAAAGATGCCATCTGGTTTTTGCCCTCCGCCTTTGTTGCAGCAATGATTGCCGGCTTCATGGCCGCACTGACCGGCCTGTCGCTGCCTTTCGTGGAGCCAACCATTCTGCTCTCCGTCTTTGCTCTGGGTCTGGCCGTGGCTTTTGCGCTGAAGCTGCCATTGCACATCGCGTCTGGCATTGTTGCGCTCTTTGGCCTGTTTCACGGCTTTGCCCATGGTGGCGAGCTGGGAAGTGCTGGTGTCCTTGCCTTTGGCATCGGCTTTGCCCTTTCCACCGCGCTGTTGCATATCCTTGGCGTTGCCGTGGCCTTTGGCACCAAGCGCATCCTGTCTGGCGAGAAAATCCTCAAAGCCCTCGGCTGGATCACCGCAGCTGGTGGTTTCTGGATCATCATCAGCGGATAAAAATCCATATGATTATCTGTCCGCGACAGGCTCTGTGCCTGTTGCGGATCATTGTTCCATCCTGTGACAGACGAGGGCCAGATCACCATGCATATCCATCAGCTCGATAAATGGAAACATGACCACACATTCGTGGACCTGAAAACCAGCCAGGCCAATGAAAGACGCACGCTCTATGTCGTCCTTCTGACCTTTGTCATGATGGTGGTGGAGATCGCCGCCGGGATGGTCTTCAATTCCATGGCGCTGCTGGCCGATGGCTGGCATATGGCCTCTCACGCCGGGGCCCTTGGCCTCTCGGTCTTTGCCTATCGCTATGCCCGCAAACATGCCAATGATCGCTCCTTCACCTTTGGCGTCGGCAAGGTCGAAATCCTTGGAGGCTATACCAGTGCCGTCATTCTGGGTGTGGTGGCCTTGTTGATGGCATGGGAATCCATCGACCGGCTTCTCAACCCGCTCGCCATTGCCTTTGAAGAAGCCATGATCATCGCCAGCATCGGTCTGGTGGTCAATCTGGTCAGCGCCTTCCTGCTCCATGGTGACGATGCTCATCACCATCATCATCACGGCCATTCTCATGGTCACCATCACCATGGTCACGCACATGACCATGCACATGATCACGATCACCACTCCCATGATCATAAAGCCACCGACCACAATCTGCGCGCCGCCTATCTGCATGTGCTGGCCGATGCGCTGACATCTGTGCTGGCCATCGCCGCGTTGCTGATGGGCAAATTCTTCGGCTGGAACTGGATGGATGCCATCATGGGCATCGTCGGGGCCATCGTTATCAGCAAATGGGCCTATGGGCTGCTGATCGATACCGGCGCAATCTTGCTGGACCGGGGGCAAGCACCGCACATGGAAGCCGAGCTAAAATCCAGAATTGAAGCAGATGCCGACAACCGCATCGTCGATATGCATATCTGGCATGTCGGCAATGGCAAACATTCGGCCATCCTGTCGCTGGTCACCCATTATCCAAGAGGGGCCGAGCATTACCGCAACCTGGTCAAAGACGTCAAAGGCCTCGCCCATGTCACGGTCGAGACCAATGTCTGCAACGACAAAGCCTGCATCCCGATCCCACAAGACCAGCTTTGACACCACATCCGCTCAATCAGTCATCCTGACCGTCTCTCTGCCAGTTTGCCTCAATCAATTGCGCGAATGCCCGCTGCAGTGCTTCTTCATCCAGATTGCTTCCAATCACGACCAGACGGCTGCCCTCCCAGCCTTCCGGCCATTGATCGAGCCGAAGGGTGGGATAGAGCCGATGCTGAACGGAATGGATGACAGCGGGAGAGGCCGGGTCATCGTCCAAGGCAACTAGTCCCTTGATGCGCAACACAGACATCTTTTGTGAGCTGATAAGGATGGTTAGAAACTGTTCCAGCGCCTCCGCATTCAGCGGCTTTTCACTGGTCAAGGCAAGGGCCAGAACATCCCCATGGCGATTGCGATCATGGTCATGATCGTGGTCGTGATGATGCCCGTGATGCGCGTGATCATGCCCGTGACCGTGATGATGATGATCATGATCATCCGCGCTTTCTGCCTGAAGCCATTTGACCACATCCTCGCCCTTGCCCAGGGCCGAATAACTTCCCAACTGGATCAGGCTGGAAGGATCAAACCCGTCCTCATCCACATCATGCAACTTCAGCTGCGGGTTGATCTGGCGCAGTCTGGCTTGCAGCGCTGCTTTGTCACCCTGATTGCTGCGCGTGATTACCCCATGATCGGCAAAGGCAATCTGGCGCAAGCTCTCCGGGTGGGCATCAAGGACCGGCTCGATGGTCTCGGCATCAATCACCGTGATAACACCAGACAATCGGAAGGCCTTTGCCACCCAATGATCGCTCATGGCACTGGCCTGAATGCCGCCGGGTATCAGACTGTTGATGATGGGAGCAGGATCGGCAAGGCCTGTCGTCTCGACAATCACCCGCTCGATCTGAGGGATCTCGCCCTTGCGTTGCTCCTCCAGCAATTCGGCAAGCGAGCTGCGCAAATCGCTGCCAATGGTGCAGCAAATGCAACCCGCCGAGGTGACCATCGGCCGCTCTCGCCCCTCACGAACCAGATCATGATCAATGGGCACGAGCCCAAATTCATTGATGACGAGCGCGGTGTTCTTCAAGGCCGGATCTTCCAGCATCCGGTTCAGCAAGGTCGTCTTGCCCGCCCCCAGAAAACCGGTCAGCAGAAATACAGGAATCTGACTCTTGGAACTGCGCATCCCTCGCCTTCTTTCTTGTTATTGTTATCACCTAGCTGAGCCGTTGCTTACGTCCATTTCGTTCAAAGGACAGATCTTCGACCACTAGGCCCACGCATGCGAGTGGAATATAACATGACGATCAACTTCCCTTCTCGCTCTTGCCACAACCGGCCACCAATCGTTGATAGATGACTTGCGCGGCGTCGCGAACTTCAGGATTGGTGTCCAGCAGATGCTCCTCGCCTTTCACTGCCGCCACCAAAGCCACAAAGAGCGGTGCATAGCGATCAGCAAAGCGAGTGGTCTGAAACCACTCAATCAAACGTTCCCCAAAATCACGCGAAAGGGCAACTCGAATAAGACGCTCGGCGTCATCGTCAAACGTCATTCCCTCTTGAGACAATCCTTCAGACAAAGCCTTATGCAGATGCTCCGTACCTTGGCCAAAATTCTCTGCATCAAAAGCAAGAGCCGCATCCATCAAACAGCGCCCGACCTGCGAGACGTCGTTCAACAGATCATAGGTGTGCTTTGCGTCCTCAAGCTTATCATTTGCAAGGTAAAGCCAGAAAAGATTGCTATTTGCGCATGCAGGATCTTGCTTCAATGCTTGGCGGTATAGAGCTTCGGCGCGTTGTAGGTTAAAATTATAATCAAAAAGCAGATTGGCAAGTTTGATTTCAATATTGGATTTTAGTGGTTCAGAATTTTCTACATCAATTTTATTCCATAAATCGAGGCTTTGTTCATATGCTTTGATGGCCGCCTCTATATTACCAAGATTCCGCAGAGTAAAAGCTTTATTGAACAGAGATATGGCGATTTGAGTTTGAATGACGGGCTCATCGCTATCCGCAAAACTCACAATAACATCGTCAAAAGCTTCCAGCGAGCTCGATGTATCACCCCACTGCGCTAATGTGGCAGCTTTATTAGACATAGCCTTGACCACTTCCTCTTGAATACGCAAGTCTTTGCTAGTTTCAAAGCGAGTGACAATTGAGTCATAACCTGCCAACGCAGAAGACAAGTCTCCACTCTGCCCTAATGTAGCAGCTTTATTGAACATAGTTTTGGCCACTAAATCTTGAACAGCTAATATCTCACTTTCCTCGAATTGTGTAATCAGGGTTTCATAGGCATCCAACTCTGCGGATTTCTCTCCGTTTTGCCTTAAACTGCAAGCTTTGTTGAACATTGCTATAGCGACAGGCACTTGAATGGTTGGTATCTCACTGTCTACAAAACGAGCAATCAAGGTTTCATAGCTTTCCAGTTCCGCTGATTTTTCTCCATCTTGCTCTAGAATGGTAGCTTTGTTGAACATAGCTCTAGCAACTTGCTCTTCAAGAACTGGTTCTCTCTTGTCCGCAAAGTGAAAAATGACAGCATCATAGCTTTCTAGCGCAGCTGATGTGTTTCCGCTTTGCCCCAGCGTAAAAGCCTTACTAAACATAGCATCGGCAACTTCCTTTTGAAGGGCTAGCTCCCCGCTCCCCCCAAAGCGGCTGATAATCGCCTCCAGGCACTCAAGCGTTGCGTTATAGTCAGCCGCTTTGTAGAAAGAAAATGCTTCTTTGTGCATCAACCGTGCTTCTTCAAGTTCAGTTTCAAATTCTATGTCATTGTTGGAGGTAACTGAATAGCTGTCTTTTTGAGCCTGCTCGAATGCCAAAGCAAAGTCTTTGGACCAGCGCTCGACCATGCCTGTTGCCTTGGCCTGCTTATGGATGTCGTCCAGATCGTTGCGGGAATAGAAGGTGGAGAGAAAAGCAGTCAACCAGCGCAGCTTTTGCTTGTTGCGGCGTGTGCCATGGCGCATCAAATACCAGATATTGAGAAAGCGCTCGGAAAGCTGATAGCCTGCATAGGAGCCTGAGGTTTCGACCTTCTCAATCATGCCGTCCTTTTGTAGGCGCGAGAGTTGTGCCGACAGGGTCGTGCTTTTCTCCCCCATCACATTGGCCAGTATCTTGGTTGTGATCGGATCCCAATGAAGCGCAATGGCGTCGATGATCGCCCGTTGTAAAGTGGTGTGATATTCCTCAACACGGGCCTTGTAATAGGGCGTCACATCATCAAGCAAACGCTCCAGATCTTCCATGGTGGTGTGGGTGTCAGTGATTTCCAAAAAGCGGTAGGTCAGAGTGAGGATCCGCGGGTTACCACCAGCCAACCGATGCAGAACACGCAGACGCTCTGGCTCGGATTGCAGAATATTCAGCACCCGCTCCCCTGTTTCTCCGCGCCGGACTGCGAGCGCACGCATACAGGTCTCAGTCTCTGGAAAGGAGAGCGGTTCCAGATAACTCGGCTGGAAGAATTCATAAAAAGCAGCGTCTCTTTTCGAGGCATCTTTCAAGGCTTGGGTCGACGCACCAATAATGATCGGGCCATCCCGTTCTTGCAAAGTACGCCGCAGAGACCAGCGCTCCTCCTTGCCAAGAGCTTCGATGATTAAATCAATATTGTCGATTAATAGCACCGCGCGTTTACCAAGGCTTCGAAGAGCATCACAGAAAAGCTCGGCCGCTTTTGTCGCGTCAGACCAACCCTCCGAGACAAGGGAATCATCAAGCTTAGCCGCCAGCTCGTCCATGTCATTGCCCTCGGCCCATTCGGCCAGAGCATCCGCACAATTTTGCCAAAAAACATGCAGGTACCGTACGTTATATTGCTCTTCGCGAAAGCTGAGGGGGATGAATTTCGCCGATAGATCAGAGTCTGCCCCAATTTCAATAGCCAATCTTCGCAAGAGCGACGTTTTGCCCATTCCTCTTGAGCCAATAAGCACCTGATGCTTGGCGTCAGAGGCTGATTTATTGGCACCAAGACGGCGGCAGAGTGTGTCGAACGTCTCTTTTCTCGCGACAAAGTTTGCGACAAAATCTTCGTCGCTTAGCAGCATTTGATTATAGAGCGAAGGAGGGGACGCAAGGGTCATTCGGCTTCATACTCCTTCCAATAGCGGCGAACGAGACCGGAGCGGAAACAGAAGCGCTCACCAACCTTATGCACCAATCCATCATTTTGCAGAACATCCAGCACTGACTTCACCTTCTTCGACGGCTGTGGGTCATTGCTGGCGATCAGAGTATCAATTTCTTCACCATCGGGCGCTTGGCAAAGAGCATGCAGAATGGAGACTGCGATCTTCTTATCGGACTTTGGCAGGTTCTTATCAATATGCTCCCGCCAGATGGCAAAGTCACCTTTGCGATCAGGTTTAAGAAGGCGCTCAAGTGCAGCCTCAATATCGGACTTGCTTGCCTGACGCGCATTTTCTTTTTTGTCACCGGACGGTTTCACCTCGTTGCCCACCAGTTCCAGATAATAAGGGGCAAGCCAGCCGATTTCTCTGAACATATAATCAAGGGCTTTTTTGTCCGCACAGAACGGACAGGTGAGCGTTTTTTGTGTTTCCGCGTCACAAATGAATGAATGTGCTTCCTCTTCCGTGAAAGGCTCCAGAACAAAGCGTTGAAAATCGACAAAAGCGCCGGTCAGACCATATCGCTCTGCAACGGCATCCAGACCTATGGAACCGGTATAAAGCCAGCGCACATCTTTATGCTCACTTTGGATGCGGCGCAGCTCATAAAAGAAATTCTTTGCAACTTTCTTTTTCGCCTCGGCAAGCTCCAGAACAAAATAGGCGATTTCATCGACGAGAATTGCTGCTTTCTTTTCCTGTTTGGATAAAGCTGCGATCAGGGCATCCAGAAAATCAGCCGGGCTTAAAGAACCAAGTGCATCCAAAGGCTTGCCATTCCAATCTCTGGAGGCGAGATTTTCAACTCGTTTTTTGAAGCTAGTCCAGGCGCTATCCTGTAGCGGCAATTTTGATTGGATCTTTCTGCACAGCTGCTTTGAAAATTCATCTGGATCAGAGATACCCTGAACATCCAATTCAACGATCAGCCAGCCTTCGTTGCCCATATCCTCGGCCAGCTTGTTTATGGTCCAGGTTTTACCGATCCGGCGCGGAGCTGGCATTTGAATATTTCTGCCAGATTCAAGCTTGCGCTTCAGGCTCGCTCTTTCCATCGGGCGCGCATGGGGAGGGATTTGCGACTGCATTTTAGACCTCAAAGAATAAATTCAAAAATGAATTAATTCACTATTGAATAAATGCAATAAAGAAAAAGTCAAGAGAATTGCAGATTAAAGTTGTTTTTAGGAATGATCGACACATAAATTCAATTATTGATTGTAGAAAACACTTGGCGGATATGGCATTTAGCGCCACTCGATAGCCAGCCATACATCACAGCTACTCCCCCACTCACTCCTGCAACACACCACTATTCCGGGCCAGACTATCAGTCAGCTTCTCATAAACCGCACGAAAGCAGGCGATGCCATAGCCGTGGCGGGCGGCTTTCAGATGGGCGGCGACAAATAAAACTCAGCCATAACGAACGAGAGCCTGTGCGATGAAGGATGTTCATCACGCAGGCTCTAGCTTATCAATGTTCAACGAAGCAGGTATTAACCGTTGTTGCGGTTTCGTATTCCGCAATAGTCAATCCATCCCTGACTGCCATGGGCCTGGATCATATGCCGGGCACCATCGTGGGCGCTTCCGTGCCTATAGTTTGTGGTGAAATATTTCCCGCTGCCTCTACCCGTACTGCAAAAGAGATAATATTTGCCGCCACTATTCTGCCCCTTCCAAGCGGTTGCTTTTGCCTTAACGCCGCTACTAGGGCTGACAACGATATATCTCCAGTCTGTGGCTGACGCATATGTACTTGCTGACAAGAGCGCAGCCAAAGAAATGGACGCACCGGCAAGAACCGAAAATACTTTTTTCATGACTAAAACCTTCTTCCAGAATATTCCCTGAAAGCATCCTATCTCATTGAAAATACTCATCAATACTACAGATGTACCCTCACATAAGCACCAATACCAATGAGGGAAAGGCATGAGCCATTATTCCTCCCTCGCAAACACAAGGAAGGAGAAATCCGAGACAAAGTATCAGCGGCCAGAAACGTCTCACCTCTCAGATTTGACCTGCAATTTTGCCGTTCAATTTTGCCACCCAGATTTGACGTTTGGGCGAGCCCGTATGCCTATTGCCCGGCAACCGGATTTCGATAGGTGATTACTTCAACCTTGGCGCTGTTTGGATCGTTGCAGAAATGGTCCTGCCCATCTGACCAGATGCGAATTTTCGTCGCTCCGTTGAAATCAAATTCCGAGCATCCCTGATGGGACAGAAGCTGATATTTCTTGTTGCTGTTTGACACAGTCATCTGAACCGATGCTTCGGCCTGAAAGATTGACACGGAACCAGAAATCACGGTGCAGGTCACCGGCATCTTGGCTTCTTCAGCAGGCGGGATCACCCATACCGTTCTGCCGGGACTGTAAAGAATGGTCGCGCTGTAATAGTCGCTGAAATTGGCAACCCAGCCCTGCTCTTCCAGCCGGTCCTGAACAAAGAAGGCATCGCTGCCAAAATCGTGACAGATCTGCACGCCCTGCGTGAAGCGTGCCTGGGATTGCTCTGCAGCAGCAGGCCCACAGACCAAGGCCAACATGCCCGTTACCACTAGCATCCGCATCATCGCGCACTCCTCTATTCAGTATTGATCTTGAATAGGTTAGCTCACATCCAGATGCCCCTCAAACCGACAAGGCCGGTTATCAAACCCCAAGATGTACTAGTACCCTCCCTCCTGCAACAGCCCTTTATTCCGGGCCAGACTATCAATCAGCGTCTCGTAAACCGCGCGGACAATTGTATCTGATTGGGTGAGGGATGCGCGGCTTTGATCGTGGAGTAGCTAAAGCTCTCTGATTTGAAGCGAGTTCTTATCCAAAAAGTGCTGCACCTTTTCGGAAACACACTGCAAAGGTCCATTTTCAACGCAGCAATAGCATTCAAGATCTACCATGCCGCAGATCCGATATTCTTTTCGTGCCGTCGCCGCATTGCCATTATTGATACATAGTATAAATTAATTGCACGCAATGACATTGCAACCCTATGTTGCTATTGCTCATTTCTTCCAGAGTGAGAAACGTCGACAGGTTCGAACACGTGTTGGCCACAATTCCAGTTAGGAGATAATATGTTCGGGAAACTTCTATTATTGGGAACCTCTGTTTTGATCAGCAGCTCTGCTGTTCTTGCAGCAAGCAATCATGCGACCGTTTCAGATGAGGTCATTGCCAAACAGCGCGAGACACTGGCAATTGCCACAAAAGGCAAGGGCTACGGCCCGCAATCCCCGCGTGATATCGATGCACATGAAGGTGCAAACATTCGGGCATTTGGCCCCGCTCCAGCTGTCAAACGAATGACACTTTGCGATATCCATTTCCATGAAAATGCCGAGCATAAAGGCGGTGAATTCACCACTTATGCCGGAAATGGAGACGGACATGGATATGGCACCGGCTTCAAATATGACAAGAAACTGAGTGATGCGGAACTGGCACCAATCGACATGACAGTCGGCAAAAGCGAGCACGGCGACCTACAGCCAGGCGACACGATTGAAATCCATTTCGTACATTCAACAGCGCAAGCAACATTGGGGTCCGGCCTCGGAACCTGCCTGAGCAAAACGATCGGCAATCCACAGCTGCGCGTGGAAGCTGTCATCGGCGTTCTCGTCTCTGAAGGGGGAGCTGATTTCCAGAAAATGGCTTCCATCAGGAAAAGCGGTGGTCTGAACCAGGTGCCACAATTGCCAAACAACCTTGGCACACCAGTCGTTTACAATGGATCAACCACCGGCCCCGGCTACAACGAAAAAGGCTCTCCATTTCAGGTAACCTGGAGCGTGCGTCCGAAAGTCGTCAAACTCAATATCGCATCGGTGGACGCCTGGTTGAAAGACAATCCGTTTAACGAAGATCATGCCCACGGCGTGCGCAATCTGGTTACAAATCAGAATTTGTTGTCAAAAATCAACTGACATATGGTTAGCAAGGGGCGGGCTCCCCGCCCCTCACTCCTGCAGCACACCCTTATTCCGGGCCAGAATGTCAATCAGCTTTTCATAGACCGCGCGGACGCGGGGAGACGTCGGGCTTTGGTCGTGGAGCAGCAGCCAGAGATCCATTTTCAGCGGTGGCACATCGCGCAGGATGGGATGCAGGCCCTCTGGTCGGGCGGCGAAAGTGGGGAGCACGGCGATGCCATAGCCATGGCGGGCGGCTTCCAGATGGGCGGTGAGGGAATCCAAGAATAGCGAGGGGTAAAACTCGGCCGAGATGGATTGCAGCCATGCGGACATGGTCAGAAAGTTCAGATCCTCTGGCCAGCCAATGATGCGGTGAGCGGCCAGATCCTGCGCCTTGGCAGGTTCTCCATGACGCTCGATATAGGCCTTTGAGGCAAAGAGGCCGAAATCCACCCGCCCCACCTGACGAATACGGTAATTGCCCTTCTCCGGCCGCACCAAGCGCAGCACGATGTCCGATTCCTGACTGCGCAGGCGCACGGGCAACACGCTGGAGCGAAAATCCATGCGAATGTCCGGATAGTCATCAAAGAAATCCTGCAGGCCGGGCAAGATGATTTTCTGGCCCAAAAGCTCTGGCAGATCCACCCGCACCAGACCGGACAAATGCCCTTCCTGCCGCAGGGCCGAACGCTCCAGCAGACGCATTTGCGCTTCGGCTTTCTCGGCTGGCTCCAAAAGCTCCACGCCCGCAAGGGTCAGCTCATAACCATCATGATGGTGACGAAAGAGATTGGATTGCAGATCGGCTTCCAGCACCACGATCCGCCGCGACACGGTGGATGTGCTCACCCCCAGCTTGCGCGCGCTCTCGCTAAGGGATTTGGCCCGCGCCACCGCCAGAAAAAACTTCAGATCATTCCAGTTCATCCGTATTACCTTCGCACCCATCTTTCCAAAAATGGAAAGATATTTGCAAAAACAGGACTGGTATCACGCCTATTTTCACCCAATGATATCGCCAATCATAGGAGAGTTTCAGCGTGACACAAGCAACTTCAGCCTTTCGCTTTTCAGAATATGGCGATGCATCCGTTCTAAATATGGAAAGCCTTGAGCTGGTAACACCGGCAGCAGGCGAAATCCAGATCGAGCAGGACGCCATTGGTGTCAATTTCATCGACATCTATCACCGCAAGGGTGTCTTTGCCGCCCAACTGCCTTTGCCTGCTGGCCTTGGCATGGAAGGCGTCGGCACCATCACCGCGCTGGGCGAGGATGTCAGCGGCCTTGCCATTGGCGACCGGGTTGCCTATGTGGGTGGCCCGCCAAATGCCTATAGCCAGCATCGCAATCTGCCTGCGGCACGCGCCTTGAAAGTGCCTTCAGATCTCAGCTCCGAGATGGTGGCAGCGCTGATCTTCAAAGGCCTGACCGTGGAATATCTCACCCATCGCTGCTGCAACCTTGGCGAGGGCGATGTGGTGCTCTGGCATGCCGCCGCCGGTGGCGTTGGCACCATTGCCAGCCAATGGCTGGCCAGCAAGGGCGTAAGCGTCATCGGCACTGTCAGCTCTGCGATCAAGGCGGACATGGCCAAGGCCAATGGCTGCACCCATGTCATCAATTACAAGGAAGAGGATTTCGAAGAACGCGTGAAGGAGATCACCAATGGCAAAGGCGTGGATGTGGTCTATGACAGCGTTGGCGCGGATACCTTTACCAAATCCATGAACTGCCTGCGTCCCCGTGGCACCCTGGTCAGCTTTGGCGAAGCATCGGGCCTTGTCGATGCCCTTCCCGTCTCAATGCTTGGCGCAAAAGGCTCGCTCTATATCACCCGCCCATCCATCGCCCATTACACCGCAGATCGTGGCGAGTATGAGCAAGCGGCAGAAAATCTCTTCGCAGCCATCCGTTCCGGCGCAGTGAAGTCGCCAGAGATCACTACCTACCCGCTGGTGGATGCCGCCCGCGCCCACACTGACATGGAAGAGCGCCGCACAACTGGCTCCATCATTTTACAGCCATAAGATCGATAGCCCCGGAACAAGGTGGTGGGGCTGGTCTCCCTGCACATCCTGCCTGATGTACGCAGGGAGACCACATGATCCTAAAAACCATCACCAATCCAAAACCCAACTGCACATTGTATTCCCCCATTGTTTTCCATATGTATGTTGTGAGCCAACCTCACACTTCAGGAAGACCCACGTGGAGCAGACAGCATATATTCCGGTACAGATTTGCGGGACTGGTCGTGCTTTGCCCAAAAACCGGCTTTGCTCCTCTCAGCTTGATGCCCAACTGGGCCTGCCATCGGGTCATCTCGCCTCTGTTTCAGGCGTTGAGCAACGCTTTTTCTGCAATCAGGAAAACCAGATCGATCTGGCCATCACCGCGTCACAGACCGCATTGGCAGACGCCAACCTGGCCATGGAAGAGATTGATCTGGTCCTTTGCGCCAGCGCCATTCCCTATCAAACCCTGCCAACCACAGCGCCGCTTGTCATGCAACGCCTGGGCATGGCGGACGGTCAGGCAGCAGCCTTCGATGTAAATTCCACCTGTCTCAGTTTCCTCAATGCCTTTGAAGTGGCCGCAAACAAGTTAGCGCTCGGACAATGTAACAATGCTCTGGTGGTTTCATCCGAGGTCGCATCCCGTGCCCTGCCCTGGGATGACAGGCCTGATGTCGCAGCTTTGTTCGGAGACGGAGCAGCGGCGGCCATTCTCACACGCGCAAAACATGAGAAGACGACAGGCAGAAAAGGCATCCATGCCTGTCAGATGCAGACATTTCCCTCCGCCTATGACGCCTGCCATATCAAGGCCGGTGGCACACGGATTGACATCCACAAGGAGACGGAAAGCTTTCTGGCAGAAGCACGATTTTCGATGGATGGCAGAGCCCTGTTTCAGATCACACAGAAACATTTTCAAAAATTTGTTTCCCAACTGCTGGATCAGGCTGGCTGGACCCTCGATGACATAGACATTGTCATCCCCCATCAGGCAAGCCCTGTTGCGCTTGCGCATATGATCAAAAGCCTCAAACTTGCCCCGGAGAAAGTCATCAATATTGCCGCTCAGGTCGGCAACCAGATTGCCGCTTCCATCCCTTTCTGCCTTGACCATGCACGAAAGGAAAAATACCTGCAATCTGGCATGCATGTTTTGCTTCTGGGAACATCCGCCGGTGTTTCCTTTGGCGGCATGGCTCTGAAAGTCTGATCATGAAAATATTGGTGACAGGAGCAACCGGATTTCTTGGAGGCGCATTGATCAGAACGCTTGCAAGCAAACATGATGTGATCGCTCTGGGTCGCAATGCTGCTCGTTGCGATCATTTGCGCAGCAACAATTTTCATGTCTTGCAGGTTGATCTGTCGCAACCCGGAACTTTACCCGATGCCGGACAGATTGGGCCGGTTGATGCGATCATCCATTGTGCTGCGCTCTCGGCTCCCTGGGGACCGGCACAAGCCTTTGAAGACGCCAACCTCCACGGCACCTTGACGGCACTTGAATTGGCCGAACGGCTTGAGGTCAGCCGTTTTGTCCATATCTCTTCGCCAACGGTAACTTTTGAGCTCAAGGATCAGATCCGCGTGCGGGAAGATCATCCATTGCCGCACCCCATCAATGACTATGCCAGAACAAAGGCCCTGGCCGAAAAAGAAGTGCTGGCGCGCCCAGAACTGGGGCCGGTCATTCTGCGCCCACGCGGCATTTATGGCTCCGGCGACGAAACCTTGCTGCCCCGCTTGCTCCGCGCTGCAACCAAAGGCCCGCTCCCGCTGATCCGTGGGGGAGCAGCAGCCATTGACCTCACCCATATCAGTGATGTGATCCGGGCGATCGAGGCCGCCTTGACCGGAGACCACATCATCGAAGGAGAGGTTTTTCATATTTCCGGAGGTGAGGTGATTCCGATAAAAGACATCGTCGAGCGCTGTTGCCAACGCTGCGATGTTCCATTGCGTTGGCGGCCCCTGCCCTTCACACCGGCCCTGATTGCCACCCGGATGATGGAATGGGCAAGCTATCGCTGGCCAGTCAGGCAAGAACCTTCCATCACCGCCTATACGCTGGGCCTGTTTTCCTTTCGCCAGAGCCTTGACATTTCCAAGGCCGAGCAGCTTTTGGACTGGCGACCGCAGGTTCCTTTTGATGTCGGTTTCAATGAGGCGACACAAGGGTGGCCGCAATGAAGGTAACCTTTGCCAACAGCGCTCATATCACGACAAAAGAGCGTCTGGTTCTTGGACATGGCCGCTGGAGGAACATCAGCCTCAAGGTTCGATATGGCCTGTGCCTTCACCCGCAGATCGGCCCCATCCTGATTGATACAGGCTATGGTCCTTCGGTTACCAAAGGAGCTGAACGAAGCCTGGGGCTGAAGTTGTACAGCTCCCTCTTTTTCCCCGATCTGATACCAGAGCAAGCCCCGGATGCCATTTTGTCTCGTTTGGGCTATCGCTGTGATAATGTCAAACTGGTGATCGTCAGCCATTTTCATGCAGACCATATCGCTACTTTGAACCAGTTTCCCAAGGCCCAATTTCTGGCCCGCAGGACGGTGTTTGACGCTCTTGCCCGTCGCACTTACCTGCAAAATCTTCGACATGGGCTTTTCCCCGAATTGCTGCCGGAGACATTTTCGGACCGGTTGATCGATATGGAGCAATCCCCCCTTGAGCCATTGCCCCACGGTCTGGGCGAGGGTTGGGATCTGCTGGGAGATGGCAGCCTTCATGCCATTGACCTACCCGGCCATGCAGATGGTCATTTTGGTCTTTATTTTTCGACCCTGGATACCCCACTTTTATATGGTGTCGATTGCCAATGGTTGATGCGTGCCATCACCGAAAATCGCGCACCAGCCTTTCCCGCCAACCTGATTGCCAATGATCCGCAGGCCCTGTCGCACAGCATGGTAAAGCTGGCCAATTTCCAGGCAAAGGGTGGCGATATACTGCTTTGCCACGATCCGATAGACAGCCCCTGTGACTGGCCCAATTTTGCGCAAGATAGTGATGATATGGGCGGTGAAGCATGAAAGGGCTGCCCGAAACAGCGAGTGCCTTTGTGCAAACGCTCTGGCTCAACCGACGAGGCATGTCACGTACTGCCTTCAAACAATGGCAACAAAAGCAACTATCCCGCTGGTTGCAGCAAGATTTGCCCAAGGTGAATTTCTACCAAAATCATCCAGCAAGCCTCGACGCCTTGCCCATCATCGACAAGGCCATTGTGATGGAGAATTTCGAGCGCTTCAATCAGGGCCGAATAACACAGGAAGAGGGCTGGCAAATATTGCAAGAAGGCGGACGCTTTGGCACGGTCAATATCGGTGTCAGCACCGGCACCAGCGGAAATCGCACCCTTTATGCCATCACTCAGAAAGAACAATATCGCTGGCTCGGCACCATGCTGGCCAAAACCATTCCCGGCTTTCTTTTCGAGCCTGAGCGCGTGGCGATCATCCTGCCGCAAAATTCCGCGTTGTATGAAACTGCCAACCAGACAAAGCGGATACAATTGCGGTTTTACGGTTTGCTGGACGGAATGGAAACCTGGTATGACGATCTGCTTGCCTTTCAGCCCACAACCATTGTCGCTCCGCCCCGCATGTTGCGCCACCTGGCAGATCTGAATGCACCAATCTCACCAAGGCGTCTATATGCTGGAGGGGAAACCCTGGACCCCCTCGACAAAGCCCGGATCGAAGCCTATTTCAGCCAGACTTTGGGACAAATCTATATGGCAAGCGAAGGCCTTTTTGCTGTTACCTGTCGTCATAACCGCCTGCATCTGACCGAAGATGCCAATGTCTTCGAATTCGAGCCGGTAACCGGCAATCTTGTCTCCCCTCTGATCACCAGCTTCCGCAGGTCCTATCAGATCATGGCGCGCTACAGAATAAATGACCTGCTGCGTCTGTCCGACGAGCAATGCCCTTGCGGATCCCCCTTGCAGGTAATCGAGGAAGTGATCGGCCGGATGGATGATACCTATCAGTTTACCCGCAGCGATGGCTCCATGCTGCTCATCACCCCGGATATCTTGCGCACCACCATTCTGGATGCCTCCCGGGCCATAGAGGATTTCCGCCTGATCCGGCAGGAAAATGGCAGGATTGAGCTTTGGCTGCATCAAGACCTGCCAAAGGCGGAAGGTAACGTGGCAAAGAAGGCGCTGGAAGCTCTCTTTGTCAAACGAGGACATTCTCATGAAGTCCATCTGATATTTGAAAAGCTACCCTTCGAGACCAGCAGGAAATTACGGCGTGTGGAATGGCGACAGGGAGGTAAAGCATGACCAAGTCTCACCGCCTCCCTTTGCCTCTGTCACCGGGATGCGTCAGAAATGATCCTGACGCGGTGATGCGGTTCGTGGATTTGTTCCAAAACGTCCCCGTCTCCCAACTGATTGCAAACCTGTCTACAAATATGGACAGGATTACAATCAAGGACCGACACTTCCCTATCAGCCTGAATGATCGCGGGGCAGAGCCGACCTGCTATATCTGCTCACCAACCAGCACCTATATCGATTATGCGATTGAAGAAACGCGCAATTTCATCCGCTCAAGACCTGTTTTTCTTGCCGCCAGAAGCCTGATCCATCTCTGCGCACCATTGGTAAAGGTCAGCGGGTTGGATCACCAGATCCAGCTCAACAACTGGCTTCTCTCCACCAATCCGGTACCTCATCTCGATCCCGCCACAGCGCAGCAGATCGTCAACACCCTGACAGAACGACATCCTGACAGGGTCATCATGATCCGTTCACTCAATAAGCTGGCAGATGATCAATCGATCCAAGCATTGCGCCAGGCAGGCTTCATCATGATGCCCGCCCGGCGGATCTATATTTATCAGGGTGGCGCAGATAACAAGAGTCACACAAAGAACCAGACACGCGATCAGAAGCGTGACCGGACGCTGTTGCGTAAAACCCCCTATTCCTTTGCCGAGAATAACAGCTTTGGGCCTGCAGATTATGCCCGTTCCGAGACACTGTACAAACTGCTCTATCTTGATAAATACACACCGCTCAATCCGCATTATACAGCCCTCTATATCGAGGAAATGCATAAGCGCGGCTTGATGGAGCTGATTGGCTTTCGAGATCAAGGTGGCCAACTGGTAGCTGTCTCGGGATTCTTTGAAAATGGCCGCACTCTGACACAGCCCATTGTTGGCTATGACACCAGCCTGCCCGTCAGCGATGGTCTCTACCGTCTTGTCATGGCCCATGGGCAAGACATTGCCGACAAACGCGCACTTTTCTTCAACATGAGCGCAGGTGCAGGACGTTTCAAAGCGCTGCGGGGAGCCCGGCCCGTGATTGAATATAATGCTGTCCATGCAGATCATCTACCAGCAACACAAAAGCGCGCCATTTCTTTCATCGCGCACATACTGACCCGTATCGGCATTCCCCTTTTGGAGGCATTCGATCTATGACCACTCCCGTCAAACACTGGCAGGCAGTTGCCCTTTCCAGAAATATCGATCGCAAGCCTTTGCGTATCCTGTTTCAGGATCAACCCGTAGTTTTGTTCCGTTCCGAAAATGGCATCAGCGCCCTTGCAGACCGTTGCCCTCACCGGTTGGCAGAATTGTCAAAAGGCAAGATCATCAATGGAGAAATCGAATGTCCCTATCATGGCTGGCGCTTTGACGGAGCGGGATCCTGCACCGCCATACCAGGTCTCCTGGACAAAGTCCCCAACTACCATATTCCTTCCTATCAAACCTGCGAGAAAGAAGGCGTTCTCTTCATTTCCAGACACAAAACGGAGACCACACCCTATCTGCATTGCATGGAAGGCAAACCGGTCCTGATGCGTCTGGCACAAAGCCGGACCCGATCCGATCTTTTGGACACGGCAGAGAATATTCTTGATGCCACGCATACCCATTTTGTCCATAAAGGACTGTTGCGCGGGCTAAGCGACGACAAGCAGAAAATTCAGGTGGATATTACGGGAGGGGATGGCTGGGTGGAGGCCTGCTATACCGGAGAAGAGCAGCAGCAGGGCCTTGTCAGCAAATTGCTCGAAGGAGAAAGAACAAAGACCATCGGGCGTTTCCTTTATCCTGGCATAGCGGAACTGGAATATTGGGGACCAGAGGGACTGGTTCTGGCCACCACCTTTCATTTACGACAAGCGGACGAGGCACATGTGGAGGGGGTTGGTTGCCTGATTGGTCCACGCAATGGAGCGCTGGACTATCTGAAATCCCTTGCATTCATTCCCATGTTCAAAATTGCCCTGCAACAAGACCGTCGCATTCTGGGGTCAGCCAGCCGTAACAAGCAATTTTTCCCGGATATGGACCCACTTGTCGGCCCTCTCGATATCCTTCGCAAGGACATGGAGCGCATTCTGGAAGGGCATTTGCCAGAAGCGGCAAACACGCCCCGAACCCTTTTCATGGAATTATAGAAAAATGCAGCATTGCATCACCAATATGCTATGAGCCGGGATATGTGAAGGATATGGGTCTCTCATCTGACAAGACAAGCCGTTCAGACAAATCCGTCCTGATCACAGGCGCTCGTGCACCGGTGGCCTTGCATGCCGCACGCCTGTTTCATCAAGATGGTTGGCGTGTGATCATGGCCGACACACCCCGCCATCCTGTCTCGGCGGCCAGCACCTGTTGTGGGTCCTATTATCAGTTGCCCTCTCCCCGTTATGCGCTGGCGGATTACGCAGATGCAATGGATACTGTTCTTGTCGCAGAAGAGTGCAGTCTTGTTGTTCCAACATGTGAGGAGATCTTCTATCTCGCCAGAATCTGGCAGGAACGAGACTTTACTGCGGAGCTCTTCGCACCTGATCTGCCTTTACTGGAAGAAGTCCATAACAAAGATCGCTTCATCAAGCTATGCAAGCATCTTGACCTGCCCACGCCCGAAACCCGATTGCTGCAAAGCCGCGCTGATCTGAACACAACACTCGATCAATGCGCATCCCTTGTCTACAAACCGGCCTGGTCACGCTTTGCCGATCGGGTTCTGATCCAGCCAAAAGCAGGGCAACTATCAACCATCATTCCCTCCCCGCAGGAGCCATGGGTGGCCCAGCACTATCTCGAAGGAGAGGAAATCTGCGCTTATGGCGTGGCACGCAATGGCCACTTGCTGGCCCTTGGCCTTTATCACTCTTCCTGGCGTGCAGGAAAAGGAGCCGGTATCTATTTCGACTCGATCCGGGATCAGGCAAGCTTGGAATTTGTGCAACAATTCGTCGCGAAAACAGCTTGGACGGGACAGATTTCCTTTGATCTGATGCGCCTTCGGGATGGCAGTATCCTGCCACTGGAATGCAACCCTCGCACTGTCAGCGGCCTGCATTTGTTCCGAAGGAACAATCCCCTTTTCACCCGAGACACCGGCACCTTGCTGGAGCCCGATATACCCAAGCCGCAAATGATAAAACTGGCCATGTGGATTTACGCTCTGCCAGCAGCGATAAAAAGTGGCAAAACTGCCGATTTCTTCAGGTCTTTGAACAAGGCCGAAGACGTCATGAGCTGGCCATATGATCCATTGAGCAAAAGCCGCCAATTGAAGTCCTTTGTTGAAATTCTGACCTTGGCAGCCAGAAAAGGCATAACCCCGCAGCAGGCATCAACACGCGACATTGAATGGAATGGCAACTGGTGCGATTGAAACCAATCCAAACCAAATTGGCCCAAACTCCAATCACCACCACTCATAACTGGTCACACATCGGCGGTATTGCGGCGCAAATGCATCTCCAACCTGTCACCAAAAGTTAAAAATCAACAAACACACAAGAAAATTATCCACTGACACCTGTAAAAATTGACAATATGACAAGCAAATTCGATCATATCCAAAACCCAAACATTCAAAAGTCGTATCTTACTTATTGATCATACAGCTTTTTTCCACCGACCAGTAATCAGCTTGATTTGAAAGTATTCAAATTATGTTATAGCTCCATAAATAGTTATGTACTTGCATATATTTTTACTTAGACATATACACGCAAATCAAGATTGCATCAGATCGTTTATTTTAACTCATAGTATTTGTACTTAATTCTGTTCTGATGTAATAGATGAGGTGATTCCGCTCTCTGGTTTGCGACCCCCCTCGCAATGCTTTCAATTCCTTGAATCAGGTGCGGTATCTTGGGCAAAATCTCGGAAAAATCGAATGAAAATCAGTACGATAACCAACTGGGCCTACGGCGTGACCGTGCTCTTGACGGCTCTATCTGGCACCGCCTTCATTCTGTCTGATCACACAGTTCAATTGGAACGTCAGGCATTGGAAGCGCATCTTGCAATGAACGATCTTTCCATGGAATTGGAAATCGGAGCAGAATTGCGAACCGATGAAGCCCGGCTTTATGTGATGCGAGGCGACCAAAGTCATCTCGAAGCGTTTGAAGAGGTCAATAATCGGGAACATGAACTGGAAGACAAGGCAAGACATGCCGAAGAGCTTGGCGCGACTGAAGAAGAATTATCCCATCTCAAAAGCATGGCAAGCACTATAGACGCTCTTGAGGAGATTGAACTGCGAGCACTCGAACATTATGCACAAGGGGACAGCACGACAGCACGCATGCTCCTGTTCGGGGAGGACCATTATGCGCTTCACACCAAGCTGATCAATAGAGTGAAGCAGTTCACCAGGATCGTCAACGTCCGTACCACGCATGATCTGGAACAGGCCAAGCTCGAAAATGAACTTTTGGGCTTCATTGCCCGCATGATGCTGGGCCTCACCGCTGCAGTCTTTCTTGGGGTTCTCTACTTTGTCCTGAAACGTCGGGTGTCACAACCTCTCACACAGATGACCGGGATCGTCAATCGCCTGGCCGATCAGGACTATGAAGTGGAAGTGCCACTGGATGATCGACGCGATGAAATTGGCGAACTCACCGCAGCCATACATATATTTCGCCAAAACGGATTGGAACGAGAACGCCTGGATGCAGAGCGCCGACGCGATCTAAAGATCAAGGATCTGTTCCTGCAAATGATGTATCGCCTGCAGGCTTGTCAAACTCTTGATGAACTGTCCGATATAGTCAGCTCCTTTACCCCGCAAATCTTCCCTCATCTTGCTGGTGGCCTCTATATTGCCAACGAAAGCAGGAACACGTTGCAACTCGCTGGCTCGTGGCAATTTGATCAGTCACCGCCAGAAAGCTTCAAACCTGACGATTGCTGGTGCTTGCGCAGAGGAAGAACCCACACAAATACGATCGAAGACTCGGATGTTACCTGCTCGCATCTTGGCGAGAAAACCGAAACAGCCCTGTGTATTCCGCTCACCGCACAAAATGATACGATCGGTCTTCTGACCTTTGAAAATCTCAGTGACGATATTGAGGAGATCAACGAAGCAAGGATCTATCTGGAACTGATTGCCGAAAATATCTCTCTCTCGGTTGCCAATCTACAATTGCGCGAACGCCTCACACGACAAGTCGCACGCGATGGGCTGACCGGCCTTTATAACCGTCGTTCGTTGGACGAAGTGCTCGGCGATTATGCAAGAGAAGCTGAGACGGAAACGCTGACCTGTCTGATGATCGATATCGATCATTTCAAGATTTTCAACGACGAGTTCGGACATGATGCAGGCGACACGGTCATGCAATCCTTTGCTGGCATTCTGAACGAAACAGTGGATGGGGCTGGCACCTGCTACAGATTTGGAGGCGAGGAATTCACGGTTCTTCTTCCAAAAACCTCTCAGGGAGACGCCCATGCACTGGCAGAGAAAATCCGTACCCGAACCGAGACTTCCACTTTCTCGCACCGCGGTGCCCTGCTCGGCCCTGTAACCGTCTCGATAGGCATTGCCACGACCCCGGAAGGCGGAACTGTTTCCACCCTTCGCACACGGGCCGACATCGCCCTGATCACCGCCAAGGGAACCGGCCGCAACAAAACGGTTCTGGAGACCGATCCGGACGTCACCGAGAAAGTCGTTTTCAATAGATCCGATGACGATAAAAATCTGGCCTTGACGTGAAACACGCCAAGGCTTCTTGCCTTTCATATAACACCATTGCGACCCTAACACTCTTCGGTTCGTTAACCAGTCTCGTTTAGGTTAATCGCAAAATTTATAGTAAATGACCGCGACATTCAGGATGATTAATGCATATGGTTAATATTTTTACGTACGCAACGCATTGAAATTCAATAAAAATTTAAACAAAACACCAGAATTATTATAAATCTTAATATTTATAGTTAAAATCTTGCCAATATAAGCGTTTGATTGCGCAACATATTGATGCAATGACTGTTTCCGAGCCCATTTTGGGGCAATTTCATGATCGGTTTGCTTGAAACCGATAGATGAGAATGGGAAATGGTTAATGCGCGTGCCTGTTTACTCGGTCAATTGGTTAAGGAAAGTCGGGTCCTCCTCTGAGGTGTCCGGGGCTTTGGTCTTTGCTCTTTTTCTGGTGCTGGCAGCACTGACATCCATGCCAGCTTCGGCGGCCCAAGAAACGGCGAACAAGACCAGCCAGTTTGGGGCCTGGTCCCTGCGCTGCGCGGATGGGGTTGATGCGACCTCTCAACCCCAATCTGCCTCTTCCCAAAATGCCAAATCCAGCCCCAAAACCAATCAATGCGAACTGGTGCTATCCGTCCGCAGCAATGGCCGAGAGCTGGCAGAGCTGGCCGTGGGCGTGCCTGCGCAAGCGCCAGACAAGCTAGTGGTGGCCGGGCGCACGCCGCTGGGGGTTTTGCTGTCCGAGCCCATGCGCCTTGGCGCGCAGCAGGATGCTTCCCAACCATCAACTGAGCCGATTGATCTGGCCTTTTTCACCTGCCTTTCCAATGGCTGTCTGGCGCGGGCTTTGGTGCCCGGCGACAAGCTGCAACCCCTCGCCAAACTGGATGTGGTGCATCTGTCCTTTCGCGAGCGCAATGGCCGCGCACTGACCATTGTGGTGCCCACCAAGGGGCTGGATCAGGCGCTCGCGCACCTCTCCAATCAAGCAGCAGCGGAGTGATGCCAAACATGCATGTCTCGCTCAAGCGCCTTGCTCTCTTCCTGAGTGCCCGATTTAAAAGTCTCCAGACGAGACTTTTAAGTTGCTTCACCAGCCCACTCCCCCGCCCAAACCACCCGTCATGGTATCCTCGTGGGAGGTTTGGGCGGGGGAGAGGGCTTGGCCTAGGACTAGCTCTAACACTAATGCTATCGCTCCCTGCTTCTGCGGGCGCGCTGCTGACGGCGCTGCCACAGGATGCTTCGGCTGACAGCCTGTCCGTGCATGTGATGGAAGACTGGCAGGTGCGCTGTGAGACGAGCAATGACAAGACGCGCTGCGGTTTTTCGGCGGAGGCACAATCCGCCGTATCGGAGAGCGCCAAACGCCCCGTTCAGCTGGCGCTGAGCTCGCTGAAGCAAAAAGGCAGCAAGACCATTCTGGTTCTGAAGACGCCGCTGGATCTGTTGCTCGCCAAGGGCATCGAGCTGCGCGTCGACAAGCAAAAACCCCAAAAACTGGCTTTTCGGTCCTGCCACCAAAGCGGTTGCGTTGCGCCTTTTGCGCTGACGTCCGCCATGGCCAAGCGCCTGCAGCGTGGCAATCGCCTGCGCGTGCGGGTGCATGACCTCTCGGCCCGTCCCGTTGATGTTGAATTTTCCCTGTCCGGTTTCACGGCGGCCAGCCGTTTTGCCGACAGTCAGGCTGGATCGTAAGACCCGGCCTTTTGAGTTTTGAGTATGGAGTGACGACAATGATTGGCAGCAATCGCCCAGCGCACAAAAGCAGCACCGCCTTTCTCATGGCTTTGGTTCTGTCTTCCACCGCTTTGACCAGCGTCGCCCTCACGACAGGCGCCTCCGCCAATGACCTGCCCAGCGGGGCAACGGTCACCGCAGGCAGCGTCGATATTCAATCTCAGGCCGATGGCCTGCTCATCAATCAGGCAACGCAAAATGCCATCATCAACTGGCATGATTTCTCGGTCGGGCGGGATCGCTCGGTGCATTTTAACAATGGCAGCGGCGCCACGCTGAACCGGGTCACCGGCCCCCATATCTCGCGTATCGATGGCTCGCTCTCGGCCACGGGCAGCCTCTATCTGGTCAACCAGCACGGCATTGTCATTGGCAAGGATGGCGTGGTGAAAACCGGCGGCAGCTTTGTTGCCTCCACACTTGATATCTCGAACGAAGATTTTCTGGATGGTGGCAACCTGACCTTCAAGGGCGATGCCAATACCAAAATCATCAACCAGGGCAAGGTGGGATCGCTGGGTGGTGATGTCGCCTTCATCTCGCGCCATATTGTCAATGAGGGCAGCATCAGCGCGCCCAATGGCAGCGTCGGTCTGGCCGTGGGCCGCGAAGTGCTGTTGCAAGATGCCGAGCTGGATGACGGCAAGTTTCTGGTCAAGGTTGGCGATGCTGACAGTTCCATCACCGAGGCCGGTGTCATTGACGCCGCCAGCGTGGAGCTGCGCGCCCATGGCGGCAATATCTATGCGCTTGCGGGCAACAAGGGCGACGCGATCAATGCCTCTGGCACCAGCCGTTCAGGCGGGCGCATTTTCCTCACCGCTGGTGGCGGCAAGGTCAGCGTGAAAAAGACCCTGCGCGCCAAAAGTCGCCGCGTGAGAACAGCCAGCAAGTCGCGCTCTTCCATCTATATCAATGCCGATGTGGTCAATCTGGCGGGCCTTCTGGATGTCAGCAATGAAGATGGCCTCGGCGGTAAAATCGATGTCGGCGGCAATGTCATCTCGCTGACCGGCGCAACGCTGAATGCCGATGGCAGCCAGGGCGGCGGCGACATCCGCGTCGGCGGGGCCTATCAGGGCGGCGACTTTGGCGATCTGACCACAGCTACCATGCTGAGCGTTGACGATCAGACTTTGCTGACAGCATCAGCGACGGATGCTGGCGATGGCGGCGACATCGTCCTCTGGTCCGATGAGCTCACCTCCTTTGCCGGTCGGATAGAGGCCAAAGGCAAAAAGGATGGCAAAGGCGGCGATGCGGAAGTCTCCGGCAAGGCCAAGCTCGCCTATCTCGGCTTTGCAGATCTGACGTCCGAGAGTGGTGTCTTCGGCACGCTGTTGCTCGACCCTTACAATGTGACGCTATCGAATGAGCCAGCCTTTAACTCGGCGGGCCTTGCAGCCACGGGCGATGACAGCAACATCAATATCACCACGCTGCAAACCCAGCTGGCCAGCGCCAATGTCACCATCACCACCAATGGCGCAGGCACACAGAGCGGCGACATTCTGGTGGCCGATGACATCACATGGGATGCCGACACCACTCTGACGCTGAATGCCGACCGCAATATCGGCTTCTTCGCCAATGTCAAAGCCACAGGCACCAATGCAGGCCTGGCACTGAACCATGGGGCCAGCGGAGACTATATCATCGCTGATGGCGCATCCATTGACCTGACCGGCGCCAATGCCAGCTTTTCGGTCAATGGACAGAGCTATGAGCTGATCCATTCCATGGCCGAGCTGGACAATATCGACACCACCGGCCTTGGCGGCCGATATGCATTGGCCACCGATCTCAATGCATCCGGCACGACCTATACCGAGGCGCTGGTGGGCCATGATTATGCCAATCCTTTCTCTGGCATCTTTACCGGACTTGGCAACACAATCTCGAATCTCGATATCAATAGCTCTGCAAACCTGACAGGCCTGTTTGGTCGCGTAACCAGGGGCTTCGGTATTGATGTCCCGATCCGTGACATCTCGCTAGAAGGCGGCACCATTCGCGGAACCGACAATGTCGGAGGCCTTATCGGCTGGCTAGAGCGTGGCATTGTTGCCAATGCCCACTCTAATGTCACCGTAGTAGCTTCCGGCAGTTCAGCAGGTGGGCTAATCGGCAACAACAGAGATGGACAAATTGACAATTCGTCCGCCAGTGGTGACGTGACAGGCGATCGACGTGTCGGTGGGCTAGTTGGGGAAGATTCCTCACGTTTCGATATTACGAACTCCTTTGCCACGGGCAATGTAAATGCCACCAGATATTCTGCGGGTGGGCTTGTTGGCCAACTGACTGGCTCAAACGATCTTTTCAATGTCTATGCCACAGGCAATGTGACCGGCGCTGAAGTGGTTGGCGGCTTGGTAGGCTACAGCTTCGGCAGTACAATCAACAAAGCCTATGCCACAGGCAATGTTACGGGCACAGATAATGTCGGCGGCTTTATTGGGCAAATATATAGTGTTTTTAGCGGCGCCAATTTTAGCGACATCTATGCAAGTGGGCGTGTCACAGGCAGCACCTCAACAGGTGCTCTGGTAGGCAATCTAAATTCTGTCTCAAATGGTTCAATTAGCAGCACCATCAGCAATGCCTACTTCGATATTGGTACAACTGGCCTCACGAATGCGGTTGGAACGACGGTGGGTACACATTCAGTTTCCACCACTGGTCTCACCACTTCCCAAGCAAGAGACAGCAGCAACTACACCGCCTTCGACTTCACCAATGACTGGTACCAGAATGCCGATATGCGACCGATCCTGCGCGCGGAAATCGGCCCAACCATCAATGGCGTGACAGCGGTTTCCAATCTCAATCAATTGGCCTTGATGGGCAGCAATCTATCCGGCAATTATGTGCTGACCAAAGACATCGACGCCAGCGCCACCGATGGCAGCAATCCATCCGGCATCTGGAGCCCATCCGGCTGGGTGCCAGTGGGGAACAGCTACGCCACCAGGTTCACCGGATCGCTGGATGGTAACGGCCATAGCATCAGCAATCTGACCATTGACCGCCCAAGCACCCGTTGGGTTGGCCTATTCGGCTGGGCGACCGGCTCCTTCTCCGACCTCGATTTGATCAATGTCTCAATTGAAGGGGACGATGAAACCGGAGCTCTGGCCGGTCGCAGTGAAGGAAATACATCATCGGCCCGTGTTACCGGCAGCGTAACTGGCGGCAATGATGTCGGAGGTCTCATCGGCGAAAACTATGGCGATATTGACAAGTCCAGCATGACCGGAACCGTTTCCGGCGTTTTTTATGTCGGTGGACTTATGGGTTACAATACGTCAGGTGCAATCACCAATTCCCATTCGTCCGGCACTGTTCGGGGTAGCTTCACAGTTGGAGGCTTGATTGGCCGCAACAGTCTCGGATCTCTTGATAATACGTACTCATCAGCGACCGTTTCAGGCATCGGTTCAGTTGCTGGTCTGGTCGCTGACAATGTCAATAGCGGCTCGATTTCAAATTCCTACGCCACCGGCAATGTAACAGCGTCGAATACTGTTGCCCTGGGTGCAACAACCCATGTTCGCGCAGGTGGCCTTGTGGCCTCAAACCTTGCCAACGCCACAATCACAGATTCCTATGCCACGGGTGATGTCACGGTTCGGGAGATCCCATCACACTTCACCAGAAATCGCAAAGTCTCTGCCGGTGGTCTGGTCGGCGGCAATTGGTCAACGATCACCAATTCCTCTGCAACTGGTGATGTCGATGTCTCTTCTATAAGCGATGGATCTGTCGAGATTTATGCTGGCGGCTTTGTAGGCACCAATGGTCTTGAAGGCGTCAGCTATGCTCAGGGCACCATCAAGGTAGCCTATGCCTCTGGCTCTGTCATAGGTCGGGCAGAAACAAGTTCCAGCGATCCCGCTGATGAAGCAATCAGCACTGTGGGTGGGTTCGCCGGGCAAAATGTTAGCCTGATCGAAGATGCCTATGTTGTTGCCACATCCAGTGCATCAGCCACTGCCTCTGTCACGACAGGAACGCAGTCCTTCAGCAACGCTGGCGGCTTTGTCGGAGAGAATGCCGGAACCATCAATCGCACCTACGCTCTTGGCACCGCAACAGCCGTGGGGCAAAATACCAATGCGGGCCAACTGGCCGGGATTAACAGAGGAACAATCTCCAATTCCTTCAGTGCCACAGGTGCCACAGTGGTTGCCGATAATACCGGCACCCTGACTGACCTGAACCAATATTCTGGCGCACAATTGCAGGACACCGATCTTGTCATGAATACCCAATCCGCTCTGGGCTGGGATTTCAACAATGTCTGGTCGCCTCCGGGAGCAGGATATAATCCCGAGCTCTATGCCATCAACCCGGTCATCTGGGTCCAAGGTGCCACCACCACATCCACTTATGGGCAGCCCACCGGCACCGTCAGTTCCATTTTCCAGCATGGCGGCGTTGGCACCTATGTGTTTGGGCCGATGCCAGACAGCATGGATCTGACAGGCAGCACCGTTGCGGTTGATCCAACCGTCAGCGCCGGCACTCATCGCGGCAATCTGGTCACGCAAAATGTCTTTGAAAACAGCGATCAGGGGCAGAATTTCCGCGTCTTCTATCATGGTAGCGCCGCAGTGGAAGTCGCCAAGGCGGATCTGACCATCACGGCCAGCAATGACAGCAAAACTTATGGCACGCTGGCCCCGCTGACCAATTTCACCACGTCAGGTCTGGTGAACAGCGATGGCGTCACCGGCCTCAGCCTCACCAGCACTGGTGCCCCCGTCTCTGCCACGGTCGGCGACTATGACATTCTGGCCAGCAACGCCACCGGCATGGGGCTGGACAATTACAATATCACCTATGTGAACGGCACTCTGACAGTCGCCAAGGCTCCATTGGCCATCTATGTCGACAATGCCTCAAAGACTTATGGCAATGCGGCAGCCCCGTTCAGCTATACAGCTTCCGGTCTGGTCGCCGCCAATGGCGATAACATCACTTCGCTCGATCTCGCCAGCCTTGGCGCACCAGCAACAGCCGATGCTGGCACCTATGCCATCACCGCCGACAATGCCGCAGGCAACGGCCTTGGCAATTATGACATCAGCTATGTCAACGGCACGCTGACCGTGAACAAGGCCCCGCTGACCATCACAGCCAGCAATGCCTCCAAGACTTATGGCACTGCCGCCGCACCATTCAGCTATACCCAGTCCGGTCTGGTCAATAGCGACAGCATCACCTCGGTCAGCCTTGCCAGCCTCGGCGCACCTGCCACGGCCAATGCAGGCACTTACGCCATTACCGCAGACAATGCGCTAGGCACTGGCCTTGGCAACTACAATATCTCTTATGTCGACGGCACCCTGACAGTGAACAAGGCCCCGCTGACCATCACGGCCAACGATGCCTCCAAGACCTATGGCAATGCCGCTGCACCCTTCGGCTATACGTCCTCCGGTCTGGTCAATAGCGACAGCATCAGCTCGGTCAACCTTGCCAGCCTTGGTGCGCCAGCCACGGCCAATGCTGGCACCTATGCCATCACAGCCGACAATGCCGCAGGCACCGGCCTTGGCAATTACGACATCAATTATGTCAACGGCACCCTGACGGTGAACAAGGCGAACCTGACTGTCACGGCCAGCAATGACAGCAAGACCTATGGCACACTGGCCTCACTCACCGGCTTCACCACATCGGGTCTGGTCAACAGCGACAGCGTCACCGGCCTTAGCCTCACCAGCACTGGCACACCAGTCAGCGCCACTGTCGGCACTTATGACATTGTGGCCAATAACGCCACCGGCATGGGGCTGGACAATTACAATATCAATTATGTCGATGGCACGCTCACCGTGGCAAAGGCCCCGCTGACTATCTATGCCAGCAACGACAGCAAGACTTATGGCACGCTGGCCAATCTGACCGGCTATACATCTTCTGGTCTCGTCACAGCCAATGGCGACAACATCACCTCAGTCGATCTGACCAGTAATGGCTCCCCTGTCAGCGCCAATGTCAGCACTTATTACATCGATGCCAGCAATGCCCAGGGCAATGGACTTGGCAATTACGATATCAGCTATGTGCAGGGCTTCTTGGCCGTCAATCCAGCCGATCTGACCATCACCGCCGACAATGCATCCAAGACCTATGGCTCTGTCTTCACCCCGACGGGTTACACGGTCAATGGCCTTGTCACTGCCAATGGCGACAGCATCACCTCGCTGGATCTGAGCACCACCGGCAGCGCAGCCCGCGCCGATGTCGGCAGCTATGATATCGTAGCAAGCAATGCGCAAGGCACAGGTCTCTCCTTCGATGGGGTGTCCAACTACAATATCACCTATGTCAAAGGTAATTTGGACGTCACCAAAAAGCCGCTGACCATTACAGGCAGCAATGTCACCAAGACCTATGGCGATACCGCCGCCAACCTTGGAAACCTCAGCCATCCCGGTCTGGTGGCGGGCGACAGCCTGTCCTACACCCTTAGCAGCAATGGCCAGATCAACAATGCCAATGTCGGCACCTATGATATCGATGCAGCCCTGTCTGGCACATCCGGCCTTGGCAACAATCCGCTAAGCCACAATTATGACATCACGCTGCAAAAGGGTCAGCTCACGGTCAATCCACGTGCCATCACGGTCACGGCCCTCGGTGGCAACTCCATCTATGGTGATGTCCCGACCAATCCGGGCCTTGGCGCCACCAATCTGGCCAGCTTTGACAGTGTCAGCGCGCTGACCGGCCTCAGCAACAGCTTTGGCATTTCCGGCACCACCAATGCAGGCACCTACACCACACAAGTGGCGGGGACCTTAAGCAACAATAATTACACCATCACCCAGCGCGTGGATGGCACATGGACGGTCAATCGTCGCCCGATCTATATCTTCCCGCATGATCAAAGCCGCCAATATGGCGCAGCCAACCCGACCCTCACCTATGACGTCGGCTGGCGTGGGCTGGTCAATGGCGATGTCCTGAATGGCAGTCTCGACACACCGGCCAATGTCAGCTCTCCTGTCGGGCAATATGCCATCACGGCGGGCACACTGACCAATGCCAATAACCCCAATTATGACATCTCGGTGGAATCCTATGGCTCCAATGAGCAGCCGGTTTTCCTGCATGTTACCCCGGCGCCGCTGACCATCACAGCCTCTGATGCCACCAAATATCTTGGCCAATATTTCCAGCCAACTTCTTATACGGTTGCAGGCCTTTTGAATATGGACAGCGTTGATGCGCTGACCCTGTTCAGCTCCGGCAGCCCGACCTCGGCCGCGATTGGCAATTATGACATCGTACCATCACAGGCCAGCGGTCAGGGCCTTTCCAACTACAGCATCACTTACGTCAATGGCCGCCTGACCGTGCAGGATGCACCAGGCGAGGTGGACACTCCACGCATCACCATGACCTCCATCCTGCCGATCACTGCCTGTCAGGACCGGTTCGACAAGGATGGAGTGGTGCTGAATGAGGATGGCACCTTCGCCCGCCTCCAGCACATTGATTGCGAAACCGACATGGCCTTTGATGAGGTGCCAAAGTTCAACTAATTCGCAACAATGCGCCACAACAGGCAAGTCGTTACCAAATAATTAAAGAAAACAACCCGCCTTTTACAAGCGGGTTGTTTCGTTTACAGAGTCCACAACTGGAGTTCGTTAATTTAAAGCTTCATTAACCATGTTTTTCTACTCTTCGTTAAAGAAAAATCATGGCGTGAGGCGGCATTCATCTGCCGAAGATATTTGAAACAGCAAATCATTGAGCAGACCAGACCGGCCCCTTTGCCCCTTAGGGTCAGGTCTTCCTTTTCCCGCTCCTCATTTGCAAGCTATCTGATTGCAAGCACAGCGCTTTTGCTGCTTGCCACCACCAGCCCATACGCCATCGAACGCCACCCTGCCCCATCGGTTTCCAGCGAGCGCATCACCTCGCTTCCCGGCAACACCACCCAGCTCAGCAATGGTGGGGATGAGACACCCCTTGGCGTTGCCGTTTCCGGCATCGTGGTTAATGACAGCGTAGCAAACCTGCCCGCGCATAATGTGCAGGGCGTGGCCATTCAGTCAGCCAATCCGACCATCAATCAGGATGCTCTGCATCAGATTTTGGGCAAATATCTTGGCCAACCGCTCAGCTTCAAACTGATCGGCGACATCCGCAAGGACATCGTCAGCCATATGCGCGCCAATGACCGCCCTCTGGTGGCTGTGGTCGTGCCACCGCAAGAAATTACCGGCGGCACCCTGCGCATTGCCGTGCTGCCTTTCAAGCTCGGCGATAAGAAAGTCGAACGCATTCCGTCCGATCATCAGCGCACTGGCGAAGAAGAAATCCTCAATGAGGTCCGCGCTCAAAGCGGCGACGAGATCAATTCTGCCGAGCTGATTTCCGATCTCAACTGGCTCAATCGCAGCCCCTATCGCAAGGTCGGCGTCATCTTTTCCGAAGGCGGCAAGCCCGGCTCCACGGATCTGACCTTGACCCTTCGCGACGACAAGCCATGGCAGGTTTTCGGTGGCTATACCAATAGCGGCACCAAATCCACTGGTTATCATCGCCTCTTTGGCGGCTTTGCAGCCGAGCTGCCCTGGGATGCGCTAATCTCCTATCAGATGGTCGCCTCACCCGATACGCTCTTTTCCGATGGCAGCCTGTTTCAGCTGGATGGCAAAAAGGCCTATCTCTCCAACGCCTTTGCCTATACACAGCATCTGGAGGACCGTTCCAAGCTGACCCTGACC